>NZ_VTDU01000023.1:0-38016 GCF_035615615.1 Acinetobacter sp. MD2(2019)
GCCTATGACAACACAACTGCACCATCGGCACCAAAAGGCAACAGCAATTATTTACCTTATCTATTTGGTCATATTAAAAGTAATTATGTGGGTGCCAGTGGGGAATATCACCTTACGCCCAATATGAAAGTTTATGCAGGTGCAGGCTATGCCGAAAAGTCGCATTCAGGGCAGATGTTTGGCACACGGGTAAATTATAAAGCCAATAAATATTCGATTAATTATTACGATCAACCACAGTCAGAAATTGACGTGACGACCAATCTGGGCGTAGAAGGAATTTTTAATACAGGTTTTATTCAACATACATTTGGCCTACGTGCTGATTATTTAAGCCAAGAATCTTACCAATATAAGATGACAGGTTCTTCATCTGCCTTGTATTTGAACGATATTTATACTCCGAATACTACATATGCTAAAACAACATCAGCTCAGACATATCGTTATGATGATAATACGTTTGTAAGCTATGCTTTAACAGATCAAATGTCGATGTTAAATGATAAGTTGCAGCTGACTTTAGGTGCGCGTTATCAGGATATGCGAATTAAAAATCATCTTTCAAATACCCGTTATTCAGGAGATCGTGTATCTCCAAGTGCGGCAATTGTGTTTAAACCTTTTGGCGATGATTTCTCTGTTTATGCCAGTTATGTTGAAGGGCTGACTCAGGGCGGAACAGTAGGTAATAGCTATGCAAATTATGGTGAAATTTTAGATCCATATAAAACTACGCAATACGAACTTGGTGCTAAGTATCAATCGGGTTCATGGTTAAATACCGTCGCTATCTATCAAGTTGAAAAAGCTGCCAGTATTGTTGAAACACGTAATGGCGAAAACTATTTAACACAAAATGGTCGGCAACGTTCACGCGGTGTTGAATGGATGTTTACGGGTAATTTGACTCAAGATTTAAATATATTGGGTAGTGTTGCTTATATCGATGCTTTATATAATAAAAATAAAGATTATGCAGGCAACAATGTATTGGGCGTTCCACATTTCACCACAGGTTTAACGTTAAGTTATAACCTTCCTATGGTTGAAGGTTTCAGCTTAAACACACATGCCATGTATGTTGCAAAACAATACCTGAACGAGTCCAACACTTTAGATTTACCTGCATATACGATTGTAGATCTTGGTGCAAAATATAAAACCAAAATTGGTGGTGTTGATACGACTTTGCGGTTTAGTGTGGATAATGTTGCCGATAAAAAATATTGGGCAGGGGTATTTGGTACAAATTACGCCATTATTGGCGAGGGGCGTACCTATACCGCTGGGCTGACGTTTAATTTCTAAATAGATATTGCAAAAAACGCTTCTTTTTAGAAGCGTTTTTTATTGCCAATGCGCGATTAATCGCAATTAATTGACATGATTTTCACAAAAACTCATAAATGCTTTTAGCCCCGGCCCTTGGTATTTATGGCGATGTATTAGCATATACAGTGGGCGTTTAAGTTCCCAAAATGGGGTCTCTAAAATGACCAGTTGCCCTGAATTTAACATTGGACGTAGTGCCAATTTAGAAATACAAGAAATGCCCAAACCACCCGAAACAATTTTTAAAATCGCTTCGTTATGACCCAATGTTAAACGAATATTGGCATTTGATAAGTTTTTCAAAATGGCATTGTCAAAGACTTCACGTGTGCCAGAGCCTTCTTCACGTAAAATCCATTCGGCATCGTTTAAGTCTTGTTGTGTAATTGGCCGGTTCAATTGGGCTAAAGGATGAGTTGGTGCACAACATACGGCAAGCTCATCATCGCGCCAATGAATACTTTGCAGTTGGGGTAAATTGCATGAACCTTCAATGAGGGCTAAATCTAACTGAAATTGGTTTACAGCTTCAATAATTTGTCGGGTATTTCCGACTTGAAGTTGCAAATGAGCTTGTGGTTGTTTTTGTAAAAAACCAGCCATTAAATCGGGCATTAAATAATCGCTAATGGTTAGCGTGGCTCCAAGGCGTAAGTCGATACTTTGTAGCTCACCTTTGGCGATTTGTTCAAAGGTTTCACATCGCCCCAATATCTCTAAGGCTTGAGGCAGTAAAAAACGACCTAATTCATTCAGCTGTAAACGCTTGCCTAAGCGATCAAACAAGGGTGCTTCTAAACCATCTTCAAGGTCTGCTAAAGCCATGCTTGCTGCACTTTGGGTGAGTTTAACCGCATCACTGGCTTTGGTGACCGTTCCTTCTTGCGCTACGGCAACGAATACAGCCAATTGTCGTAAGGTCATACGCATAATAAAAGCCTTAAATTGGGAGAAATATCAATATTTGTTGTGTCATGCTAACATGAGCCGATAATTTCTTGCACCTTGAAATCATGACATCTGAAAAATTTACTGTAGAAAAAGTGCTTTCCATTCAACGTTGGACCAATAATTTATTCAGTTTTACCATGACACGTCCTGCGCATTTTAAATTTACAGCAGGGCAGTTTGCGCGAATTGGCATAATGGTCGATGGCGAACTGATTGTGCGTGCCTATTCTTTGGTGTCCTCGCCGTATGATGAAATATTAGAATTTTTCTCAATTGTGGTGCCAGACGGTGCATTTACATCGCGGTTACAGCATTTAAAAGTAGATGATGAACTATATTTAGAAAAAATCCCTTATGGTTATTTAACCCTTGCTCGTTATCAGCAACCGGCCCCGAAAGACTTATGGTTACTTGCGACCGGTACTGGACTTGCGCCATTTTTGTCGATGTTACAAGATTTCTCTACATGGCAGCATTATCAGCAAATTTTCTTGGTTTACAGTGTGCGTAGCCAAGCCGAGTTGGCTTATGTGGCGCGAATAAAAGAGATTCATGAAAGCTTTGGCGAAAATCATCCTAATTTTTGCTTTATTCCAGTCATCACCCGCGATGCAACGGCAACACTCAATCAGCGCTTACCGATATTGATTGAAAATGGTCAATTAGAACAGGTTGCTGGTCAAAACTTTAATGTAGACAGCAGTCATATTATGTTATGTGGTAACCCTGAAATGGTCGAGGATACCAAAGAAGCATTAAAGCGCCGTGGATTAAAAATGAATCGCCGTGGTGAAGGCAATATTGCCGTAGAAAATTACTGGTAATGAGCTGCGATTAAAGCAGCGCAAGGGCGATTAAAGCAGCGCAAGGGCGATTAAAGCAGCGCAAGGGCGATTAAAGCAGCGCAAGGGCGATTAAAGCAGCGCAAGGCATTTAAGACGCCCAATTTTAATGCACCAACATATCCATGAAATCACGAATTTCAGTAATCGCGGTTGCAAGATCGGTGGTGAGCCATGTCGGTTCAAAAATACCAACGTAATAATCTAAGCGTTCTTGCGGCACAACGAGGCGAATTGGGCATTCTTCTTCAAGTAAACGCCATGGAATAATGGGCGTTTCTTGATCTAAAAACACCTGCACATCGCGGATATCAATAATCATAGCATTGACACAATCGGGCACAGGAATCACCGATAATTCTTCAGTTCTACGACGGAAATACTCTAAATCTGCCCATGTCAGTTGAGCGCTTGGTTTTTTAAACGTGATGATACCGATCAGATGCTGATCTCGGGTGTGATGAATCGAGCACTGATGACTAACATCGGTTTCTAAATCGAGCGAAATACGCTGACACTGGTATGACATAAATATAATGAATGATCAAAGCGGGACATAGTATAGCTTATTTTTTAATACGAGAACCGACAAAGCCAAGATACGTTGTTGTTATCTTTTTTAACAGAACATAACAAAAAAGCGTGATAGATTAAAAAATATGCAATAACAATACAATATAGGGGATTCAGAACATGATGATTCCTTCTTATTCAATCCGCTGTGGTGCTGAACAACAACTAAAAAATCATCGTTTACATGTACGTTTTTTAGGTGTTGTTTCGCTCATAATTTTAACCATTATCTCTATGAACTTTCATACTCAAACGCGCTCAATTTTCAGCTAGGTTTTGCCTAGCTTTTTTGTAGTTTTTGATATGATTTCATAACGATTTTATTCAAACATTCATTTTGAGCAATGAATCGAAAAACAGCATACCGATACATAAATTCTTAAAACATAACATGATGGATAACAACAAAGAGGATAATCAATGAATCGTGATCTTTATAATCAAGGTTGGAGTAGTGAAAGTTTTCAATATTATTGGGAACAGTTCCAACCCATTTTCGCTGCAATTGCTGTTTTTATTGTGGGCTGGATCATCGCTTTGGTGGTTGCAGCAGGCATAAAAAAAGTTCTACAGCTCCTTAAAACCAATCAACATTTGTCTTCAGCAACAGGGCATAGTCCAGATTACGAGCGTATTATTGCCCGTTTTGTTTTTTGGTTTGTGCTGACAATTGCCATTATTGCGGCGTTGAATGTATTAAATATTAGTAGTGTTAGTGGGCCACTCAGTGCCATGATTGCACAGGTCTTGGTTTTTATTCCTAATCTGATTGCCGCTGTTGTGGTCGGTTTTATTGGATGGATTCTTGCCAAACTTGCTCGTGCCGGAATTACTCGCGTACTTGCCAAAACCCAATTAGATGAAAATTTAAGTAACCAAGTGGGTGTGCAGCCAGTAAGCAGTCATATTGCAGAAATTGTTTATTGGCTGATTCTATTACTGTTTTTACCTATTATTCTGTCAATTTTGGGTCTATCTGGCTTACTGGTGCCTGTACAGGGCATGATTAATCAAGCTGTTAGCTATATTCCAAATATCTTTATTGCCGGCGTGATTGTTTTTGTTGGGTATATTCTTGCAAAAATTGTGCGCGGCATTGTCGAAGGCTTAATTAGTAGCGTTGGCTTACAAGAACAAGTACAAAAAATTGGCATGTTCAAAAATGGCAACCTTGCTCAAGTATTAGGTGCTTTTGTTTTTGCCGTCATTTTAATTACCACCTTAATTATTGCATTTGAAACGCTGGGCATACAGGCAATTTCAGAACCTGCAACCGCCATGCTCAATGAAATTATGTCTGCCATTCCAAATATTATTGCTGCGGGCTTAATTTTAATTTTGGCATATGTTGTTTCACGCTTTGTGGCCAATTTAATTCAAGACATTTTGTCTGGTACAGGCATTGACGATTTACCTGCAAAAGCCGATGTACAGCGATTTTTAGGCAACACCAAAGTGTCACAGGTGATTGGATGCTTAATCGTATTCTTTACAATGTTGTTTGCGGTGTCTGAGGCGGCGAACCGTTTAGGCTTCGAGCAAATTAGTCATTTAATCTCGGTATTTATTCAATTTGGTGCAAACATTTTACTGGGTGCATTTATATTGGTGGTTGGGTTCTGGCTTGCCAACATTGTTGGAAACGTGGTGCAACGTGGTGAATACAATAGCTCGCGCTGGTTAGGCTGCTTAGTCAAAGTGCTTATTATGGGATTAGTGCTTGCGATGGGCCTTCGCGCCATGGGCATTGCCGATTCGATTGTGAATTTAGCATTTGGCTTAACCTTGGGTGCAGTTGCAGTTGCCTTTGCTTTGGCCTTTGGATTAGGCGGTCGCCAACCGGCTGAAAGCTTACTGACACACTTGTTGGAAAAAGCGAAAAAAGAGGCGTGTCAGCCGAACGATTTAGCGAAATCCAGCCCATTAATGACCGAAAAAGTCGAGGCGGATCAAAACGATGTATCGCAAGAAAACCCGTATGATCCCAACAATCAAAACCCAAATGCTTAATTAGGTAGCACATTTAGGCTCAATTTTACTGTTAAAGTTGAGCCTAATCTATAAATAGGAGAACCGTATGAAAACTGCAAAACGTCCCAATAAATATTTCGCGCCACTTGCGATTGCAGGCATTACCGTGGCTGTGTTGGCAAAAGCATATCAAGCCATTTTTAAGAAAGATAAATTACCCGCTGAAACCAATAGCGCGGACAATAACCAGCATTTAGAAAATTCTGCGCCATTAGAAAAAGATGAAGATGCTAATCATTAAACATATTCGGCGGCTGCATAAGCTGAAGACCACGCCCATTGGAAGTTATAGCCACCTAAGTGACCGGTGACATCTAAAACTTCACCAATAAAGAATAAGCCTTTTTGTTTTTTACTTTCCATGGTTTTAGACGATACTTCGCGGGTGTCTACACCGCCTAAAGTCACTTCTGCGGTGCGATAACCTTCTGTGCCGGAAGGCTTAACCTGAAAACCATGCAATTGCTTGGCAATATGCTCTAATTTTTGGTCGCTAAATTGTCCGAGTGCAAGTTCTGCATCGGCCGGCCAAATGAGTTGTTGCAGCTCAAGCACAATACTTTTAGCAGCGAACTCACCTAAAATAGTTCTTAATAATGTTTTGGGATGGCTTTGTTTTTTCTGTTTTAAAAGCTGCAATAAATCATGTTGTGGGAAGAAATCAATTTGAAAGGCTTCCCCAGCTTGCCAATAATTTGAAAGTTGTAATGAACTTGGCCCGCTTAAGCCACGGTGGGTAAATAAAAGTGCTTCGGTAAATGCCGTTTTTTCATTGCTTAAGGTGGCATCTAAGGCATTGCCACTTAAGCGTGTGGTTACTTCTTTAAATTGATCGGAAAAAGTAAAGGGAACCAATCCTGCACGTGTTGGGTAAACATAATGTCCAAATTTTTCTGCAATTTCATAGCCAAAAGCTGAGCCGCCTAAACTAGGAATAGATAAGCCGCCAGTGGCAACCACCACCGATTCACAGTTAAATTGCGCTTGATTGGTTTGTACTAAAAAACCACCTTGTTGTGCTTTAACACTGTGTACGCTATGCAGCGTTTGAATTTCAACCCGTTTGGTTTTATCGCATTCGGCCAAGAGCATATTTAAAATTTCTTTTGAGCCGTTTAGGGTAAATAATTGTCCATGTTTACGTTCTTCATAGGCAATTTTATAATCGGCTACCATGCCAAGAAAATCCCAGTTGCTATAACGCGATAGGGCAGAAATCACAAAATGCGGATTATGCGAAAGATAATGTCCCGCTTCGACATCCAAATTAGTAAAGTTACATTTGCCCCCACCAGACATCAGGATTTTTTTGCCCACTTTATTGGCTTTTTCAAGCACTAAAACCGAGCGTCCACGTTTTGCCGCACAGGCTGCCAACATTAAACCCGATGCGCCTGCACCCAGCACGATGACATCATAATCTGTTGCGGACATCTCGTTTCTCTTTACTTTAAAAAGGGCGCATTATACAAAAATTACCCTTGCCGTGCAGTTAAATCTGACGACCTTGTAAGCCACCTGTATGAATCGCCAAAATGCGTGTGCCCGATGCAAAATAATCTTTTTTAATTAAATCAAACAGTCCCATGAGCATTTTAGCGGTGTAAATCTGTTCTAAGGGAATCTGATATTGGGCTTCAAAATTTTGTATAAATTGCATCAATTCAGGTGTGGTTTTGGCATAACCGCCACAACAATAAGCATCGGTAATTTGCCAATTGCGTTTAAGCGTCAGTTGTTGCACATCATGGGTTAAAAAATCGCCTTTTAAGGCGGAAAAACCTAAAATTTGCTGCGTTGGAAGGCTCGATTCAATTAACCCTGCAAGTGTTCCACCCGTACCCACCGCACAGCAAAATTGGTCATAATTGCTTAAATCGTCTGGGGTCAGAATCTCTTTACAGCCTTGTATTGCCAATGAATTGGTTCCACCCTCAGGGATAATTAAAAAATCTGGATATTGACGAGCCAGCGTTTGTAAAAATTCTACTTCATGGCGCTGTTGATAATGTTGGCGCGAAACGAAGTGGAGTTGCATGCCAAATTGTTGCGCTGTACTTAATGTTGAATTGAGCTTTTTATGCGCGAGTTCTTCACCTCGAATGATAGCAATACTTTTTAAACCTAAGCCATGCGCAGCAAAAGCCGTGGCCGCAATATGATTCGAATACGCCCCACCAAAAGTTAATACACCTATTTTTTGCTGTTGCTGTGCCTGCTGAAAATTATATTTCAGCTTATAAAATTTGTTGCCTGATATCTGTGGATGAACCAAATCCAGCCGTTTTAAGTCAAGTTGAATGCGTGCATTTTGAATTAAGGTTTGATGTGGAATTTGGCTCGGCGCAAAAAGATCGGACATGTTTAATCTGCCTGACCTTGACTTGATGTATCGACTGAACTGATCACAGACATGCCCGGTCTTAAGCGATTTATTTCAGGCTGATTGGGATCAATGCTAATTTTAACCGCAATACGTTGCACCACTTTAGTAAAGTTACCTGTCGCATTGTCTGTTTTCAGCACACTAAATTCAGAACCTGCCGCCGGTGAAATTTCACTGACATGACCTGTAAATTTTTTATGGTCTAAGGCATCTACGGTAAAAAAGGCTTTTTGACCAATTTTCATTTGCGCAATTTGGGTTTCTTTAAAATTGGCGATGACCCAAGTGGTTTGTGGAATTAAATACAAAAGCTGCGAACCTGCACCAACGTATTGCCCTAAACGCGGGGTGACTTCACCTAGCTGACCATCCATCGGGGCGGTAATAACGCTGTAGTCTCGTGTGGTATTGGCTTGGTCAAGCTGTGCACCGGCACTGCTGACTTGCGCTTCCAGCCCAACGGTTGCCACTTCCGCCGTTTTAAGTGCTGCTTGTGCCACGTTTACATTGGCTTTGGCTTCATTTAATAATGCGAGGGTGTTGGATACACTTGCACGACTTTGGTCAAAATCGGCCTGAGAAACCGCACCTGTATTAGACAATGCTTGATAACGTTTCAGTTGTTGCAACGATAATTGATATTGCGATTCAATTTGTGCAACTTTGGCCTGTGCTGCCACAATATCGGCTTGGCGCTGCGCAATCGCTTGTTTTTGATTATTTAAATTATTGGCCGCTTGTTCAACATTCGATTTTGCCTGCGTGACTTTTTGATCGTAGGTTGTGGGGTCAATATGCATTAACACTTGACCTTTTTTTACATGGTCAAAGTCACTCACCAACACTTCTTGC
Source organism: Acinetobacter sp. MD2(2019) (assembly GCF_035615615.1). NCBI lineage: Bacteria > Pseudomonadati > Pseudomonadota > Gammaproteobacteria > Moraxellales > Moraxellaceae > Acinetobacter > Acinetobacter sp. MD2(2019). The sequence goes on from NZ_VTDU01000023.1 coordinate 8,971, forward strand.
ACATAACCATTAATTTGCGAAGATAAAACCGTGGTTTTGCCTTTAATATAACTATTGTCTGTTTGTTGAATTGGGCTATTAAATGGCCCAATTTGCCATGCCCACATAATTAATCCAATGCCGAAAAGTAGCACAAAAAACATAACGACCAAAGTCGATTTATTGGCTTTGATGATTTTACTGACTTTAGGCACAGTTTTTAAATGCGGTGGCTGAGAGCTTGCCGACGCTTCTGTGTCCGAGGTTGTTTTTGGTGTTTGTTGTTCACTCATAGCAATACTCAATTTGAAGAAGAAGGAAGTTGGCGATGTTGGCTGTATCGCGCCCAGGCAATATTGGTTAAGCCCCAAATCAATAAAATCAGGGCAAAAATACCATTTAAATAAATTACATCATTATAGGCACGGACTTGAGCTTCGCGTGAACTGGCCTGTGCTAGCGCTGCGCGTGCTTGTGCCTGTGCTTTGTTAGGATCGCTAATTACACTGCTAAATTTGGCCTGATATTGTTGTAACCGCTGATTCACAAGGCTATCGGTGCTGTCTAAGCCGTTGTTAATGGTCATTTGATAGACCTGTACGCGCTCTTTTTGATAGGTGGAAAAAAAGGATGAACCGATTAAACCGCCAAAATTTTGAGTGGCTGCAAACAAAACGATATACGTCACAATATGGCTGGCACCTTGTTGCATTGCACGACCAAAACCAGTGAGCAACAGCGGGCCAATAAACAAGCCTCCTGCAAATGCTACTAAAGATTGACTGAGGTAAAAGTTGGCAGGGCGGACATCACTGGTTAAATGTCGGTCGAGTCCACAGGCAATAAAAATTAAAATTACTGCAAATAATAACTGTGAGGTCATGTGCTCGCGGGAAAAGGTGATAGCACTAAAAATCACCCCAAATAACATGGCAAAGAAAATCACGGTATACAGCGGCACAAATTGATCTGGCCCCATACCCATAGTTTTTAAAAAATTAACCGCAGCATAGGTTTGTTCAGACATGAGTAAACGTAAAGCAAATGCTGCAAAAATAAAGCGTAAAGTTGAACTCGCCCCAAGCCAGCGCGTCATAATCAATGGGTTTTCGCGTAAATGTTCGTAGCCAAATCCAATAACCAGCAAAACTACTCCTGCAATAAGCATGTAGGCAAGCCAAGGGGAGTCGAACCACCACAATAACGGTCCTTGAACCAACACTGCACATAAACAGGCAAAACCCGGTGCCAATAAAGCAAAGGTGACAAAATCTTGCTTTTCAAACACCGCAATGCGAATACTGCGTGGCAGTTTCAGCGCAACTACCATGGCATAGCAGCACACAGCAAGGCCCAGTTCAAAGCGATAAAGCACCTGCCAATTATTCACACTCACCAATAACGGTGAAATAATCCATGCCAAAGGCACAGCGAGCTGTGAAAAACCCATCCCAATATATAAGCCTTTAATTCGGTGTTCTTTGGTAAAGCCCTGCATAATGTAATACATACCCAAAGAGCTTAAAGGCGCGGCAACCAAACCACTAAAGAAACGTACAAACAATGCCGAATGATAGGTATCCACAAACATATGCAGCAGCATGACCGCAATAAATGCGAGTAAGGCAATTTCACTAAATAAGCGTAAGCCATATTGTTGGCGTGTTTTAAATAAAATTAAATTGGCGCTGACATTGGCCATAACGTAGGCTGCCGGTAACCAAGCCGCTTCTACAGGCGTCAGACCATATTCACCTTGTAATTGCGGTAAGTTCGCCGTAATAAAGCCATTACTTAAACCGGCCGAAAGGGCAATAAAAACACCAATAATAAAATATAAATAGCGTTTAACGCGCGAGTGTGCAATGGACGGTGGCGACCCGGGTAAAACTGGGCGCTCATCTTCAGTCCAGTCGGGAGGCGTTTCAAGATAATGCGGTGCTTTATCCATGTGTCACGTCCTGTGAAATTTGAATTCCAACAAATAAAAGTTCAAGTACGCGTTTGGCTAAACGAGTTTGCTCTTGTTCGGTATGCCCACGAAACGATGAGGCCAAAATAGAAACAATGGTACGATAATCTTCAAATGTTAAATCAGGTCGGCATTTTTTTGCCGCAATCGCACGATCAATTAGCGGTTGAATGATCGCTTGATGGCGAAGACTTAGCTGTTTTAAAACAGGATCATCGTGTTCTAATACTTTCCAATATTCTTTTAATGCACTTAAATAACGTAAATTTTCGATGTGACTGTGAATGAGTTGAAATAGTCCGTCATCATCATTTTCATAACGCGCAACGCGTGGTTTTAGATTTTCAATACTATCAGCTAATAGCGCATGAATTAATGCAGTTCGGTCGGAAAAATTACGATAAAAGGTTGCTCTGCCAACACCGGCATGGTCAATAATCAGTTGTAGCGGCACATGAATACCATGGGTTTTGATCATTTCTGCTGCTGCTTGCAGCAGTTCTTCACGGTTTTGAGTTGCGCGTGCTAAATGCTTATTCATGCCAGAAAAACGGCTATTAAAGAAAGTTGATATTTTACGGACAAAATTGTCCGAATTTACTAAAAATAATGTGTAACTTTGTAAATAATAACTTTTAGTTATATTTTATCTTAAAATACATCATTATTATTTTTAATTTGTGCGGTTTATGCTGACTTTATCTTATTGCAGAGCCTAGCCAAAATGACCAATCAACAAAACATTTCACAAAAACAATATCAAGATAAATCAGATGCTTATTTAAAGAGCCAAGTGCATGCACAAGGGGCAGAGTTTGAAAAAATGCGCCAATGTATTCAAGCGCATCAATTTAAACAGATTTTAGATTTAGGTTGTGGTGGTGGGCATGTGAGTTATCAGGTTGCAGACTTAACTGAACGCACCATTGCTTATGATGTAACGCCTGAAATGTTAAGCGTAGTTGAAAAAGAAGCACAGCAAAGAGGACTTACACAAATACAAACCCAATTGGGCATGGCCGAAAAATTACCTTTTGCAGATGCATCTTTTGATTGTGTGATTAGCCGTTATTCTGCACATCATTGGCAACATGTCGGGCAGGCCATGCAGGAAATTTATCGTATTCTTGCTCATAACGGTAAAGTCATTTTGGTGGATATTTTAGGCAATGCTCAGCCCGCTTTAGATACCTTTTTACAAACCATTGAAATGATTCGTGACCCCAGTCATGTGCGTGATTACAGTTTGTCGGAATGGATGCATTTTGCCGAATATTCTGGTTTTCGCGTTGAACAAATGCAAAAACAAAGTTTAAGTTTAGATTTTGAAAGTTGGGTGAGTCGCATGAAAACCCCGGAAAATCAGGTCAAAACCATTCGAGCCTTACAAGCAAGCGTAGCCGACAACGTAAAAGACTACTTCCATATTCAAAAGGATGGCTCTTTTCAAACGGAAGTCATGTATTTAGTTTTATCTAAAGCAGCTTAAATCTGCTACACTGTGGCGCTTAATTTTTGCATAAATAGGGTTTCCTTTGGACAGTTTATTGCCGCTTGTTTCTATTACTGCAGCATTGATGTTGGGTGCAATGAGTCCGGGGCCAACCTTTATTTATGTGGCTAAAAACTCGATTGCCATTTCACGTAAACACGGGCTATATACTGCATTAGGAACGGGAACTGGTGCGGCATTTTTTGGCTTACTTGCGGTGATGGGCTTACAAGCAATTTTATTGGCTGTGCCTTCTGCTTATTTGGTCTTAAAAATTTGTGGTGGTTTATATTTGCTGTGGCTGGCTTTTAAAATTATTCGACATGCCAAAGAACCCATGCAGACCGAGCAAGATGTAACGCAAAAAATGAGCCATCGCCAGGCCTATCGTTTAGGATTTATTACACAACTGAGTAACCCTAAAATTGCGATTGTGCTTGCAAGTATTTTTACTGCGCTGTTACCTAAAGATATTCCAAGCTATTACTATATTGTTTTGCCTGTTTTATGTTTTTTTATTGATGCAGGATGGTATTCATTGGTTGCGGTGATTCTATCTGCTGAAGGGCCGCGAAAAATCTATTTAAAATCTAAAGCTATTTTTGACCGTCTTGCCGGTGGGGTTATGACTTTATTGGGCTTAAAATTAATTTTTGGAATGAAATAAGCGCTTGTTCGATGCTCCTTGCCCGATGATGACAATACAGTCGGGCTTTTTTATTAGGTTTGAAAATTTTAAAAACTGCTTAGAATAAATACAATTTGAAATATATTTTTTATTTCGTTTCACAGAAAAGCTGCTAATTTAAAAGAAAATAATTCTAACGCGGAGGCTACACCCATGAAAAAAATAGCGTTTTTCATGCTGTGCTTAGTGGTGTTGGCAGGGTGTGAAGCAGTGGAAAAAAAACCAAAATATGACACCAAAAGTATTGCAGGCATGCCTGTACATGAACAAGATTATCAGTTGAAAACTGCAAAGAATTAATTTAAATTTATCAATAATTTGTGTGATTAAAGCGCTTGTAATTTGAATCCGATCGTATTATCAAACATAAAAAATCCGCACGAATGCGGATTTTTTATTTCTTAAAGATTAAGAGACTTTATCACCCGGTTTAGCACCGCTGTCTGGCGAAACAATAAAGATCCCTTCTGCATTGCCTGCAGCCATTACCATGCCGTTAGAAACGCCAAAACGCATTTTACGTGGCGCAAGGTTGGCAACGAGAACCACCAATTTCCCTTTTAAATCTTCAGGCGCATAAGCACTGCGAATACCACTGAACACATTACGTGGTTCGGCTTCGCCTGCATCTAAAGTCAATTGTAGTAGTTTATCTGAACCTTCTACCGTTGCCGCATCTAACACTTGTGCGACACGTAAGTCGATTTTCATAAAATCTTCAATGCCGATGGTTTCAGCTTCGCCAATTTTAGCTTCGGCTTTTTTCTCTGCCACTTTTTCTTTTTTCTTTTCTGCTTTCACAGGTGTTGCAGCAGGCGCCGCCAATGAATCTTTAGACGCATCAACCATTGCTGTTACCGCTTTCGGGTCGACGCGTTGCATTAATGGTTGGAACGGTGCAATGGCGTGGTTCAGCAAAATCGTTTTGCGTGAAGCAAAGTCAAAGCTGTCTAACTGTAAGAAGGCTTGTACTTGCTCTGCTAAGCTTGGTAACACTGGCGCAAGATACACTGCTAATTGACGGAACAAGTTGATGCCGACAGAGCAAACGTCATGTACTTGTTGCGCTTGACCTTCTTGTTTTGCCAATGCCCACGGTTTTTTCTCGTCAATATATTGGTTGGCACGGTCTGCCAACGCCATAATTTCACGAATGGCCGCACTGAATTCACGGTCTTCGTAAGCTTTGGCAATTGAGTCGCCCGCATCAATAAAGCTTTGTACCAATTCAGCTTCTACACAAGTGGTAGATAAGGTATTGTCAAAATCTTTATTGATAAACTTGGCACAGCGGCTAGCAATGTTCACCACTTTACCGACCAAGTCTGAGTTTACTTTTTGAATGAAATCGTCCAAGTTTAAGTCTGAATCTTCAACTTTATCAGAAAGTTTAGAAGCGAAATAATAACGTAAATATTCAGGGTTTAAGTGTTCTAAATAGGTTTCCGCTTTAATAAACGTGCCACGCGATTTAGACATTTTCTGACCATTTACGGTTAAGAAACCATTCACGAATAAGCCGGTTGGCGTGCGGTAATTTGCACCTTCAAGCATCGCTGGCCAAAACAGGGCATGGAAATAAACAATGTCTTTACCAATGAAATGGTACACTTCATTTTGGCTGTCTTTTTTCCAATAATCGTCAAAGTTTAAATCTGGACGTTTGGTTTTAATGTAGTTTTCAAAACTTGCCATGTAACCAATTGGCGCATCGACCCATACATAAAAATATTTGTTTGGTGCATCTGGAATTTCAAAACCAAAATAAGGTGCGTCACGAGAAATATCCCAATCGGCTAAACCAGCGTCAAACCATTCATCGAGTTTGTTGGCAATGGAAACAGGTAAACGACCTGAATCGCGTGTCCATTTTTGTAAGTATTCGGTAAAGTTTGGCAGTTTAAAGAAATAATGATCTGACGATTTTTCAACTGGTGTTGCGCCACTTAAGGTTGAACGTGGGTTTTCAAGTTCAGTTGCATTATACGTTGTGCCACAAACTTCGCATGAGTCGCCATATTGGTCGTCTGCTTTACATTTCGGGCAAGTGCCTTTAATGAAACGGTCTGACAAAAACATTTGTTTTTCAGGGTCGAATAATTGGCTGACAGGGCGAATGGCAATATTGCCTGCGTCACGGTTTTTTAGGTAAATTTCTTGAGAACGCGCTTTGTTAGTGTCGCTGTGGGTTGAATCATAATGATCGAAGCTGATACCAAATCCAGCAAAATCACGCTCATGTTCTTTTTGAACATTGGCAATTTGTTGTTCTGGGCTAATTGCATTGGCTTCGGCACGCAGCATAATGGCGGTACCATGCGCATCATCCGCACAAACATAGGTCACATCATGTCCCATTGCACGCATGGCACGAACCCAAATATCAGCTTGGATATAACCGAGTAAATGACCCATGTGGATAGGACCATTGGCATAAGGTAGGGCATTGGTGACTAAAATTTTACGCACGGACGCAGTTCTCTCATTCGTATTTTACAAAGCAAAGATTTTACCTGATGCATGCACATAAGCAAAGGCGAATCGGTCATCTTCAAAAAAGTCTGAACAATTCAAGCAAGAAACTCAAAATACAAACCTTAAAATGAGCATGTCATGACATATTCGGCGCTCAAAAGATCATGCAGACTAGAGTTGAGTGAATCTGTTTCAGATTACATGGATATAAAAGCAATACATGCCTGCAAACAGATGTTAAAAGCCAACTAAATAAGTTGGTTTTATAATCATATTCAAAAAGCCTGATGCTAAGGTTCTTACCCTACCGCTCAGTTAGAGGTACACTAGCAAAGATTAAATTGACCACGTAGTTTGGAGTCACAATATGTCTTGGTTTTCTTCGCTAAAATCTGTCTTTTCGCCTGCGCAGGGGGTGAATGAGGAAGAAATCCAGCGTATTTTGCAAAATTATATGCTGCCGCATTCTAGCAACTGCTTAAAAGAGCGAGTCAGTAGCTTGCAGCTGCAAGGGAAAATTTTGCAGCTCAGTATGAATACGTATCCTGCAGAAGCCGAGTATTTACAGCAAATTCACGATGAATTGGTGCAGTTGCTGGAAAAAGCCGGTATTCAAGAATTAAATTTGCATGTGATTCAGCAAAAAACCGGGCAGGTTGCAGCGGCTCAAGCCAGTGCTTGTAACAGTGCGCAGCAGGCTCACTCTGGACATGCCTGTTCAACTGAACCCAAAGCTGAAAACCACTTACCACCTGTGGTTGATGCGGCTGACAAAAAAGACAAAGCATCTGTCGATCCGAATAATCCTCCAATTCAAAAAGCCGCACCGCAACAACGCGATATTCCAGCGCATCCGCGTATTCAGCATGTCATTTTGGTGTCGTCTGGTAAAGGCGGCGTAGGAAAATCGACCACAACGGTGAATTTGGCGCTTGCTTTGCAAAAACTCGGTTTAAAAGTGGGCGTTTTGGATGCAGATATTTATGGCCCAAGTATTCCAACCATGTTGGGCAATGCCGGCAAAACACCACTAATTGAAAATGAGCATTTTGTGCCTTTAGATGCCTACGGCATGCCTATTTTGTCGATTGGGCACTTAACTGGGGACAATAATACCCCTGTGGCATGGCGTGGACCTAAGGCAACTGGCGCATTAATGCAATTGTTTAACCAAACCTTATGGCCCGATTTAGATGTGCTGATGATTGACATGCCACCGGGAACCGGCGATATCCAACTTACCTTGGCGCAGCGTATTCCTGTTTCAGGCGCAGTAATTGTGACCACACCGCAAAATGTTGCCTTGTTAGATGCAACCAAAGGCATTGAATTGTTTAATCGCGTACACATTCCGGTGTTGGGTGTGGTTGAAAATATGTCGACTCACATTTGCTCGAATTGTGGATTTGAAGAACAAATTTTTGGCCAAGGGGGCGGTGAGCATTTAGCCGAACAATATGCAATTCCGTTATTAGGACGTTTACCATTAAACGCAAAAATTCGTGAAAATGCAGATAAAGGCCAACCAAGCGTGGTGGCAATGGATGACGCCCACGACAGCTATATGCATATTGCACAGCAGCTTTTGGCTAAAATAGATCAGCTTCCAAACGCGAAAAAAGACCAAAACCGAATTTTTTAAAAGTGTATTTTTTAGGTCAGTGCGGTGCTGACCTAAATATTTAAATTTGTGGCATTTATTAAAGAATCAATTAAAGCGGTTTTTGCGGATTTACTGGAAAATTTTCATGTTTTTTTTTCCAGTTTTTGACCACGTTCCACCGCCAAAAAAAGTGGATAAACACATAAAAAAGGGTGGAAAATAATAAGGCTTCGACAATTAAGCCACTCATTAAAATTTTGGCTAAACTAAAATCGATGTGTCCATGCCCAAAATTTCGAATCCAATTGGCAATTTGATGCATCACGCCCATCAGCATGGGTTTATCAATCATGTGCACATGGAACATTTTTGCGCCAAACCAAAAGCCAATATATAAAATTGGCACAATGGTAAATGGATTGCTTAACCAAGCAAGCGCAAGGCTAACCGGTAAATTCACTTCGAAGCAAAGTACCGCCAACACAATAAAAATACTATGAAAGGGAATCGGCAATAAACCAAAAAAAGTGCCAATAAAAATGGCTTTACAAATGGAACGGCGGTTGACATACCACAACAAAGGATTCGCCGTTCTCGGCCCGAACATTTTCATCATTTTCATGGATGAAATACGTTCATGAGAAGGCAACCACGATTGTAAAAGTTGTTTAACCATAGATTTCCAATATCCTTCATGACTTAAAAATCAAGACAGCCCATGAAGGGTTTACTTAAAAATTGATTATCGCAAAAAGTAGGCAGTAGACCTTTTGAATCTCATATATTGAGCAAGAAAAACTTCAATTTTAAACGACAACATCCTTAATGAAAAGAATGTGTTTGAAAAATAAGCGGGTCTAAGATAACACAAAATGAGGTTTAATTGGCAATTTTGATCATGTCGCACTGCCATTTTAAGCTTACAGATGTGTGCTGATTTTGTTAAAAAAACCATAAAATCATACAGATGTTTTAAAAATTATTACAATTCAAGTTTTGCTAAAAGTGGCAAAAACACCTAGTCTTGGCACAAATAAATTAGAGGTCAATGGATGATTTCTTGGATTTTTATTGGCCTAGTTATGGCCATTTTACTGACCCCAGGGCCAACCAATACCTTGCTGGCATCTTCAGGTATCCGCATTGGTCTGTTGCAATCGTTAAAACTGATTCCGGCCGAAGCAATCGGTTATATCCTTGCAATTAGCATTTGGGGCTTTTTTGTTGATTGGATTGCGCAATCCTTTCCACTGTTGCCGATGCTGATGAAGCTACTCAGTGCCAGCTATATTATTTATTTGGCCATGAAGTTATGGAAAACAGCACAACACAATATAGAGCTAAATTCACCGCTGATTCAGCCTAAAGAATTATTTGCCGCAACCTTATTAAATCCTAAAGCCTTATTGTTTGCTTGTGCCGTTTTTCCTGCCAATACATGGTTGCACTGGTCAAATTATCTTAGCAATATGGCGCTATTTCTAATTTTAGTGTTGCCGATAGCACTTTTTTGGATTGCCTTCGGTCAACTGCTGGCAAAAAGCCAAGTGCAGTGGTTAACGCCATTTCATTTACAACGTACCGCTTCGGTAGTGTTAATGTCTTTTTCGTTGCCCATGAGCTACGCGGCTGTTGTGCGATTATGGTAATTCGCGTTGAAGTGGCATGAAAACGAAGTTGAAATGATGGACATGTTAAAAACACAGCCATTTTCAATAGCGCAGATTTAAGTTAAAGTAGCACGAGTTTAAATTCGATTTTTTATGATTTTGGAATAAATAAATGGCCATTAAGTCTGATCGTTGGATTCGTGAGATGAGTGAAAAGCACGGGATGATAGAACCGTATGCTGCGAATCAAGTCCGCTTTAATGAACAAGGGGAAAAGCTGATTTCCTATGGCGTTTCAAGCTATGGCTATGACGTGCGCTGTGCACCCGAATTCAAAGTATTTACCAATGTCCATTCGGCCATTGTAGACCCGAAAAATTTTGATGATAAAAGCTTTATCGATATTCATTCGGATGTATGTATTATTCCACCGAACTCGTTTGCTTTAGCACGTACGGTCGAATTTTTCCGTATTCCTCGAAATGTGCTTACCGTATGTTTAGGTAAGTCGACCTATGCGCGCTGCGGAATTATTGTGAATGTGACTCCACTTGAACCTGAGTGGGAAGGGCATGTGACTTTAGAATTTTCAAATACCACCAATTTGCCTGCACGTATTTATGCGGGTGAAGGTGTTGCGCAAATGCTCTTCTTTGAAAGCGATGAAGTATGTGAAACTTCATATAAAGACCGTGGTGGTAAATACCAAGGTCAAACTGGTGTTACTTTGCCAAAAGCCTAATCTTTTTGGTAAGTCTAGCCAATATAAAAAATCCCGCACTGGCGGGATTTTTTATATATCCGTTTAAATTTATTGTAAGCGTGCGAGTAAATCTGCTTTAGATAAATGAGATGACTCGGCATCGGTACGGCCTTTATATTCAAAAGTACCTGCATCTAAGCCTTTTTCACCAATCACAATACGATGTGGAATACCGGTTAGCTCAAGGTCAGAGAATTTAACCCCCGGACGTTCATTACGGTCATCGAGCAGCACATCAAAACCTTGCGCCTGTAACTCTGCATATAATGCTTCGGCAGCTTCTAAAGTGCGAGGCGATTTGTGTGCATTCATTGGTACAATGGCAATATCAAAAGGTGCGATGGCTTTTGGCCAAATAATGCCTTTTTCATCATAATTTTGTTCAATTGCAGAGGCGACTACACGCGTCACGCCAATGCCGTAACAACCCATAGTGACGGTAAATGGTTTGCCATCTTCACCTAAAACTTTACAACCTAACGCTTCAGAGTATTTTTGCCCAAGTTGGAAAATATGACCAACTTCAATACCGCGTTTAATTTGCAAAGTGCCTTTACCATCTGGAGACGGATCGCCTTCAACCACATTGCGTAGGTCAGCAATTTCATTAAACTGCGCATCGCGTTCCCAGTTCACGCCCGTTGCATGTTGATCAAGCTGATTCGCACCTGCAACAAAATCGGACAATACAGACGCGGCACGGTCAATAATGACAGTGATGCCTTTTTCGATTAAGCCTTGCGGGCCCGTGAATCCTGCAACTAAACCGTATTGTTGCAATTGTTGCTCGGTTGCAAAGGTCAGTGGCGCTGCAATTTGTGGATGTTTTTCTGCTTTAATTTCATTGAGTTCGTGGTCGCCACGTAAGAACAGCGCCACAACAGGAATTTGACCATCTTCTTTCGCCACACCTTGAACCAAAAGGGCTTTAACCGATTGGCTCGCATCGGTATTTAAGAAGGCGCATACCTCGGCAATGGTTTTGGTATTTGGAGTATCTACTACTGTTAAAGCTTGTGTTGCTGCGGCACGTTCGCCCACCAAAACGGCTTCGGCCATTTCTACATTGGCTGCGTAATCGGACTCGGTTGAAAATGCAATATCATCTTCACCGCTAGACGCCAATACATGAAATTCGTGTGAACCCGAACCACCAATTGAACCTGTATCGGCTTGAACAGGGCGGAAATCTAAGCCCAAACGCGAGAAAATACGGCAGTATGTGTCATACATGACATCATAAGTTTCTTGTAGTGAGGCTTGATTGACATGGAAAGAATACGCATCTTTCATGATAAATTCACGCGAACGCATTACGCCAAAACGTGGGCGAACTTCGTCACGGAATTTGGTTTGGATTTGATAAAAATTGATTGGAAGTTGTTTGTAGCTTTGTAATTCGTTACGCGCCAAATCAGTAATCACTTCTTCATGCGTTGGCCCAAGCACAAAAGGATTGTCATGGCGATCTTTAAAACGCAATAATTCAGGCCCGTATTGCACATAACGACCAGACTCTTCCCAAAGGCTTGCCGGTTGCGTTACTGGCATAAACACTTCTAAAGCGCCTGAACGATTCATTTCTTCACGAACAATCGCTTCGACTTTATTTAGCACACGTTTACCCATGGGCAACCAAGTATATAAACCTGAAGCCAATTTACGAACCATTCCTGCTCTTAGCATCAGTTGATGTGAAATAACCTCAGCATCATTTGGTGTTTCTCGTAACGTTGCAAATAAAAAGCGGCTCGCGCGCATGAAAATTGTCCTAAAGATAAAAAGTGCCGTCGAAGATTATACGATAAATTGTACTTACATTTTAAGCTATCTGCCGTCAGGATTAAATTTTCTACTCCAATCGAATTTTTGCTTTAAATTGAGGAGGAGCAAACAGCAAAAACAAAGTTATTTCTCCATTGTTTTTAATCGAGCAATCACATAATCGTATTCTTGAGTGGTTTCTCTATAACGTGCTTGCAAATTCAGCAGTATTTCTTTGCTTTTATTAATTTTTAAGGTGTTTTGTGCAGCGCAATTTTTAATCACGTTTGGCAGCGCCTGATTTTTTCGAATATATTCCTGTTCATTTCGTTTGCAAATAATTTGATCTTGATATTGCGTATTGAGTTGCGTCTGGGTCAGATTCATTTGTTTTTGCAAACTATTGAGACGATCTTGTTTTTTTGCCGTTGCAATTTGGCTGTTGGTATACGCTGCTTTTAATTGCTGGTCGGCTAAATTTTGTTTGGATTGTTTTTCGCGTTGCGATGCTTGTCGCGCTGTATTTTGCGGGCGGGCAGGTTTAATTTTCTGTAGGATGAGCATGTTTTTATCTAAAACATCATAACCACGTTGAATATGCGTGGGGGTTACGGATGTGCTGATATTTGCAATGCCATGTGCATCGTAATATCGATAGTAATGTTTATCTGTTTCAGCAGCAAAACACGACTGAAGCATCAATAAAATGGCTAAAAGAGCGAAGCCAAATGGGGCGAACATCACGCGCGATTGTTTTTTGCAAAAAAACATAACTACCTCTAAATCTAAAGCGTATTATCTTTATTTAACTTACTAAAGTCATTCAATATTTTGTTTTAGTCGAAGCCAATCAGTACAATTAAAATAATCTGTTGCGCATTGTATCGTGTAATGTCAAAAAAGTAATAAAAAGCTGCGTTGAAAAAGTGATAAAATAGATGTTTAATAACACGCAATAATCATCTATATAAATATTTCTACTTTATGGGGCAAAAGGGTATGCAAGAAGCACAACATAAAAATGTACGTGTAATGGTCATTGATGATTCAAAAACCATTCGCCGAACGGCTGAAACGCTACTACAACGCGAAGGTTACGAAGTCGTTGCTGCTGTAGATGGTTTTGAAGCCTTATCTAAGCTTGCAGAAACGAACCCTGATATTATTTTTGTCGATATTATGATGCCGCGTTTAGATGGATATCAAACCTGTGCATTGATTAAAAATTCTCAGCAATATCAGTCAATTCCTGTGGTGATGCTGTCAAGTAAAGATGGCTTATTTGACCAAGCCAAAGGCCGCATTGTCGGTTCTGATCAGTATTTAACAAAACCATTTAGTAAAGATGAATTGATTAATGCAATTCAACTACATGTTGCTTAACTTTAATTTGGGGAAAGAAAAGAAATGGCACAAATTTTAATTGTTGATGACTCACCCACAGAAACTTTTCGATTTAAAGAAATTCTAACCAAACATGGTTATGAGGTGATTGAAGCGGCCAATGGAGAAGATGGGGTTACACTGGCAGAAGCTGCGCTGCCCGATCTTATTTTAATGGACGTTGTGATGCCAGGGGTAAATGGTTTTCAGGCAACTCGTCAAATTACACGTGGCGAAAAGACCAAACATATTCCAATTATTATTGTAAGCACCAAAGATCAAGCAACAGATCGGGTGTGGGGAAAACGTCAAGGGGCGAAGGACTACTTAACCAAACCTGTAGATGAGCAAGCGTTGATTGATGTGATTCAACAGCATCTCAAGGCAGAATAGATATGGCTGCAAAGGGATTTATTGAATTACTTCGCTTAGCCAAAAGAGGCAATAAAACCTATGCATCGACAGAAACAGAAGTCACACGATGGTCGGGTATTGCCTTTGAAATGATGGGGCAATATTTTGTTGCGCCTTTAGGTGAAGTCTCTGAAGTCATTTATTATCCGCGTATGACTGCCATTCCAAATAGCCAAGCATGGCTAAAGGGGTTAGCAAACATTCGTGGGCGATTGCTGAGTGTGACTGATTTGCCCGAATTTTTTTCGGGAACAACACATCAAAATCCATCACAACAAAAAGTCTTGTGTATTAGTCATCAAGATCAGTATATGGGTTTGGCGGTCGATCAAGTACTCGGAATACAGCATTTTAATAAAAAGAGTTTTTTTGCAACGAATGAAGCTCTAGATCAGAAGCTACAAAAATATTGTCAAGGATATTTTCACCAGCATCAAAGACATTGGAATGTGTTTTTGGTGAGTCGGATGCTTAAAGATACTACTTATATGAATGCTGCAAGTTATTAATTAAAATTTCTAACGCAAGATAATTTGCGATTGGGGGAAAGCTGTGGGCTTTAAAATCTTTAATAGAAAAACGGATAATCAGGCTTCAGGTCCAAGCTTGATGAACAAAGCAAAGGACATTGTCAATAAGACAGCACAGGGGTTTGGGGATGCAGAAAAAGCACGACCATTAATTACTGCGGGGGCAGTATCGGCCGTTCTGTTCTTCTTATTCTTATTGTTCCTGTTCTATAGCGTACCACGAAATAAATCTTTAACAGAGAATTTGGGTGAGTTACGTTTATTGTCTCAAACGATTGCACGACAAGCGACTGAAGCAACCGCATCGGGATCGAAAGAGTCAATTGATAAACTCAAAGCATCGCAAAAACAATTCAACGAAAGCTTGGCATCCGTTAAAAGTCAGCATATTCATAATGCCGACTTACAATTGATTGAAAAGCAATGGCTTACTTCTTCAAAAAATATTGACACCATTACAACCAACGAAAAAATCTTGAACCAGTTGTACGATATTAACGTTGCAATTGGACAGGTCGTTCCGGGTATTCAGGCGCAATATAATGCCATGGTCGATGAAATGGCACATAAAAATGCGCCAAGCAGTCAGATCATTATTGCAAAAAACCAAGTATTTATTTCTGAAAAAATCTTACGTTCGATTGCCTCAATTTTGACCGTTTCAGATACTGCCAAAGAATCTGCGGATGACTTTAAAGAAGATACCGATACTTTTGGTCAATACTTAAATGCACAGTTAAATGGCGATGCGAAATTAGGGGTAATTCGTATTGATGATCCTGACTTGCGCGATCAGTTAGACGAAATGAAGACCGAGTATGAGCAAGTTATTCATGCTGGTGCAGTCACTTTATTTAATAATTCTCGTAAAGTTGAAGCCGTTCAGTTGGCCTCTAGTCAAATCTTCAATGAATCAGACTCGTTATTAACAAACTTAAATAAATTGTCTGCTTCTCCAATGCTAACGGTTTATTTGCCTGCATTGCTGTTAATTTTAAGTTTTATGATGTTCTTATTGTCTATGTACCGCTTGCTGATTTTACGTGGTCAAGCCGATACCTATCGTATGAACAGCCTACAAAATGAATATGACCGTAACCAGAATGCAATTTTACGTTTACTGGATGAAATTGCCGACTTGGGTGATGGTGATTTACGTAGTTATGCAACCGTATCTGAAGACTTTACTGGTGCAATTGCCGACTCGATTAACTTCGCCATTGACCAATTACGTGACTTGGTTTCTCGAATTAACGATACCTCACAAGAAGTTGCACGTTATACTCAAAGTACCCAGAACGTAACCAATCAGTTGGCAGAAGCATCTGAACATCAGGCACAAGAAATTGCCGGCGCATCTGCCGCAATTAACGAAATGGCTGTGTCGATTGACCAAGTATCTGAAAACGCATCGGAATCTGCTGATGTAGCAAAACGTTCGGTAAACATTGCCGCCAATGGTGCAGATGTTGTAAACCGTTCTATTGAAGGTATGGATACGATTCGTGAACAGATCCAAGAAACCTCAAAACGTATTAAACGTTTGGGTGAATCCTCTCAGGAAATTGGAAACATCGTTGCCTTGATTAATGATATTGCCGACCAAACTAACATTTTGGCATTAAACGCAGCTATTCAGGCATCTATGGCCGGTGAAGCGGGTCGTGGTTTTGCGGTCGTTGCCGATGAAGTACAGCGTCTAGCAGAACGTTCAACCTCTGCAACCAAACAGATTGAGAACTTGGTTAAAACGATTCAGGCCGATACCAACGAAGCCGTTATTTCAATGGAATCGACAACTACAGAGGTTGTACGTGGTGCGACACTAGCAAAAGATGCGGGAATTGCACTCGATGAAATTCAAAGCGTATCGAACACATTGGCAAAATTGATCGAAAACATTTCGAGTGCAGCACAACTGCAATCGGCATCTGCCAGTCATATTGCAAATACCATGAATGTCGTGCAAGAAATTACCTCGCAAACAACCACAGCATCGTTTGATACAGCTCACTCGGTTTCTGAGTTGGCTAACATGGCAGAGTCGTTACGTGAGTCTGTAACCGACTTTAAATTGCCAGAATAAGAGTGATTGCATTGTACCTGTGCTACTTTATTTCGATAAGGTATTGCTAATCAACCGCAGTGGCTGGGCGAAAAACAGTTTCGCTTTTTGAACCCAGCCTGCGCTCAACAAAACCAAGCTAAACAAAAGAAGTTTGAGCGATGACAGAAAGATTACAAGATTTAGCTGTAAAGGTGTCGTTACCGGAGGATACCTATTTACAGCAAGACGACGAAATTTTAGATATTTTTGTCGAAGAACTACAAGAAATTTTTGTTGAACTAAATCGCTTATTACCATTGTGGATGGTAGAGCGGGAAAATGAAAATTACTTGAAAGACATTCGTCGACATTTCCATACCTTAAAAGGGTCTGGGCGTATGGTGGGGGCCAATAGCGCAGGGGAATTGGCATGGCATGTTGAAGATTTATTAAATCGTACCATTGCAAAAACCGTTGAATTATCTTCAGTACTTCAGCAATTTGTGTGTGTATGTAAAAATATTTTTGAGTTTAAACTTTACCCAAGTTTTGAACAGCATGTTGCGCTAAATATTAATTTGCATCCATTGCTGCTGCTGTCGAAAAAGTTACAGCAACAACAAGACATTCATCCAAATTTTATCCGCTTAATGGATGAATTACTGCAATTAAATGGAAATCATGACACTTCGTTAGATTTACATCACGGCGCTCATGCGGCGACATTTGATCTTGACGATATGGTACAGTCTGAAAATGACAGTATTGTGATTTCTACGCAAGCGGCTGAGCAAATTTCTGCTGATCATCCAGCCACTTTAGACAGTGAATTGAGCACGGATACTCTAAGCATCTACTTAGAAGAAGGGCATGAGCATTTAGCTGCCATTAACTCCTTTTTACAGTTTTCTGAGCACACCGCCAAGCAGTCGGATGCATTAATTCGGGCATTGCATACCTTAAAAGGTAGCTCGGGTATGGCCCATATCGAGCCATTATTTTTAGCAAGTACCAATGTAGAACATGCACTGAAATTGCACTTGCAAGAAAATAAAAATTTAACTGACGCGGAAACGCATTTGTTATCAGATTTTTCAAGTTACGTCAGCGCGTACTTGGGTGGTTTAAAAGATGCCAATAGCGTTGTGCTTTCTGAATCAACAGATCAATTCGCTCAGGTTTGGCTCAATTATTCACTTGAACAAGGCGATGTGACGGCTGAAAAAATCAGCGGTACGGTCAGTGAAATTGTCGAGTTGCAAATTGACCATTTATTAGATGCCGAATACGATTTTGAACAACGAGTACGTGAGCACGATGTTGCTTATTTGCAGCAGTTATTCAATGAAGCAAATTTATTGTTTCAGCATACTCAGCAAGTTACAACGCGAACATTGCACACAGTGGCTGAAAAGTTAATGCTGGCGTATCAAGGCTTAATCGATCAACCGCAGTTAGCTAATGACAGTTATAGCTATGAACTGTTTGATTTAGCGCATCAGCAATTGATTGCATGTTTTGATACCTTAGCAACCGGGCAAACCATTCATTTATCTGAAAAAGATTTGGCGTTGTTCGATAAGTTAGTGGATTGGATTGATCCACAAAATGCTGTTGTGGCGGACGTGCTAGACACACCGGAAACAATACTGGTATCGCCAGAAGGACTAGTACAAGCTTGTCAAATTGCCATTGCTCAGGATTCGCAATTATTTGAACAGCAGGCATTGGCGTTAGAAGATGATGAAGTCATTGATATTTTTGTCGATGAAGCCGATGATCTGATTGCTGAATTAGAACAAGCATTTGCTGCGTACCAAAGCCATCCAAGTCAACGTGAATTATTGCAGCCTGTTATGCGCTGTTTGCATACCCTAAAAGGGGGGGCGAACATGATTGCTGCGCAAAATATTGCTGAAATGACCCATGTTTTAGAATCCATTTACGAGCATTTGATTCACCGACAGCAGCCGTTAACTGAAACTTTGTGTCAGGTTTTGGTGTTGGTACAGGACAATTTAAGCAGTCGTTTGGATTTAGTTCGTCATCAGCATAAAGATTATCCTGCGCGTAATCTTTTAGCGGTATTGGCTGAGATGACCTCAGTGTCTAGCGATGTTACGCATGCAGTTGACACGGTATCACCAGTTGATGTGCATGTGGAACAAAATGCGCAACTTGTGAATAACGTGCTAGTTGCCAATGAGATACTGGCAGATACAAACAATGAATATATTCAGCGCATTTTAGCCGATCAAAACTTCGCTCTGACCCAAAAAACACAGTTAGAAGATATTGAACTTGCTGCTATTTTTGTCGATGAAGCGGCTGATTTACTGGCACAAATAGACCAGACTTTTGCAGATTATCAAAATACGCAAAATGTCGATGCGTTAAAAAGTTTGATGCGCGCTTTGCATACCCTAAAAGGTGGTGCAAATATGCTGCAAGCGTACAATATCGGTCATATCACCCATGCTTTAGAATCTGTGTATGAAAAGGTCATTTATTCACAGTTATCTGTCACTCAATCACTGCTCGCGGCGCTTCAGTGCGTGCAAGATCAACTGTCAACGCGTCTTGAACTAATTCAAAATCAAGCGGTGGATTATCCTGCTACGGGAACACTGGCGGTCTTGGCTGAGCTACAAGCACAAGTACCAGATACCAAAGTTGAACCAGATACATCTGTTGATGCTGTAGAGCATGTCACAGCAAGCCCTGAACAAGTGCTAACGGTTGCGGCAGAACCTCAGCCAGATTCTGAGACGTCAATTGATCAGATTATCTATCAACAGTTTGTAGAAGAAGCGCAAGGTTTATTGGCGAAAATGCGCACGCAATTACGCCGTTGGTTTGACCATCGCACGGATCGTGGTTTGTTACTGCAGTTACAACGAGATGCACATACCATTAAAGGTGCAGCTCGAATGGCTGAGCAACAGCACATTGCCGATGTGGCTGGCAAGCTAGATAGTGTGTTTGAACAATTTGCCCTGCGTCAGTTTAGTTCCAATGTGTACGATGCATTATTGCTGAATGCATTGCAGTGGTTAGATCAGGCGGTTGCAACGGCTGAAACCGACACCTTTAGCCAGTTATTCGAGCAATTAAATACCATCGACTTTGTGGGAGTGAGCACTTTACTCGATTCAACCCTAGACGATCGCGCCACTTTAACCACATATGCTGTGGTTGAAGGGGATGGTACTGAACCGCCATCGATGCATGGCGAATGGCAAGATGAAGTTGCGCAAGACCAAACACCAGAAATGATTCGTGTTTCTGCGGGTCTGGTCGAAAAAATGATTGATTTGGCCGGCGAGAATGCCATTAACCGTTCGCGTATTGAAATGGATATGAGCCAATTCAGTACCACCTTAAATGAAATGGAACTGGCGATTCAGCGTTTATCTGATCAGTTGCGTCGAATGGAGGGGGAGCTTGAAAGCCAAATTATTGCCAAACATGGCGATGAGCAATCGCGCTATAAAGATTTTGACCCATTGGAGATGGACCAATATTCATCGTTAAACCAATTGTCTAAATCGTTGGCGGAATCTGCGTCGGATTTAATCGACTTTAAAGTTACACTTGCAGAAAAAGTGCGTGATACCGAAGGCTTGTTGCTACAGCAATCGCGTATTCAAGCAGAAATGCAAGATGATTTAATGCGTATTCGTTTGGTTCCATTTTCGCGGATTACCACCCGATTACAGCGTTTGGTTCGTCAAATTTCCTCAAGCTTGAATCGCCCTGTGCATTTTGAAATTAACAATCGTGATTTAGAGTTAGACCGAAGTATTCTTGAACGACTGGTCACGCCGCTAGAGCACATGTTGCGTAATGCAATTGACCACGGCATTGAAACGGCTGATTTACGTCTACACGCCAATAAATCTGAAACGGGTTTAATTAGCATTTCCGTTGCGCGTCAGGGTACAGACATTGTGATTGATATGCGTGATGATGGTCATGGTATTGATCCACGCCATATTGAAAAGAAAGCGCAACAATTAGGTTTACTGTCTGCACAGCATCAGCTAACCGATCAGGAAATATTGCAATATATTTTCCATTCAGGCTTAAGTACCGCACAAACCGTGACTCAAATTTCTGGGCGTGGCGTGGGCTTAGATATTGTGAAAAATGATATTAAAGCACTGGGCGGAAACATTACTATTCATTCACGTATTGGCGAGGGCACACATTTTAATATTCGTGTACCAACCACAGTATCGGTGAGTGATGCCTTAATGGTTAAAGTTGCCGACCAACAATACGCGATTCCTTTGGCACAAATTGAACGTATTGTTCGTGTGTCACCGGTGGCTTTAAATGAGTACTTTCATTCAGATGACGAGCATTTCGGCTTAGATGGTCAACGCTATAAACTTCGTTATGCGTCAGAATTTATTGGTCATTTCTCGGCACAACCGCGCTTTATGCAAAGCGGCTATTCTTTGCCGGTGTTATTGATTAAAGGCAATAACAACGAAACGGTTGCGTTATTGGTCGATCAGTTAATTGGTTCTCGTGCACAAATTGTGGTTAAGCCATTAGGTCAACAACTTTCAGGCATTGACGTCATTGGTGGAGCAACCATTTTAGGTGATGGTCAGGTTTGTCTCATTTTAGATACAACCAATCTTGCACGACGCATTCAAACGCAAAGTCGCCGTTCAGACAATGTGCGCACGGAAACCGCAAAAGTTCAGCGTGCACGTCAATGCATTATGATTGTGGACGATTCCGTGACAGTACGTAAAGTCACCACGCGACTCCTTGAACGACAAGGCTACGATGTGGTTACGGCAAAAGACGGTATGGATGCGATTGAACAGATTGAGCATATCAAACCTGATTTGATGCTACTGGATATCGAAATGCCGCGTATGGACGGCTTTGAAGTCACCAATATTTTACGTCACCATGTGGTATATCACGATTTACCAATCATCATGATTACCTCAAGAACCGGCGAGAAGCATCGTGAACGTGCATTTAGCCTAGGTGTTACGCAATATATGGGGAAACCGTTCCAAGAAACCGACTTACTTGCCAATATTGAACAAGTGCTCGCCAAGCAGGAGGTGTAAAACATGATTTTAGACAAAGTTGCACCACAGCACGTCGACCCTAAAGAACTACAACATTTGATTTCTGTATCGACTGGTTTTATCGATGCATATATTATCGAATGCCATGAGCATGATCCAATGCTAATTCCACAAAACATTGTTTTGTCTGCGCAAAATACGCGATTGCCAGCTAAAACAGTGGTTTGGCACGATGTAAGCTTAGCGGTATATGCGGTGAATAGTCCGACTTTAAAAGACGGCATTGCACTGATTATTGAAGGCGATGAAATTCAACAGCGCTTTGCTTTGGTGTGTGACCGCATGCCTGAAAGTGTGCGTTTACGTATTTCTGAAGTTGTCGATGATGATGTGCACATTGAAGCTGAAAACAACGTATTCCAATATGTTTATTCACAAGGCAAACGTTATTTCATTCCCAATTTAGATGCTATTCAAACGCAATTAGGACTTTGAGTAACAGATAAAAAAAGCCTTCATTCGTGAAGGCTTTTTTGTGTTTTAAATTTACTTATGATGCTAATAAATTGATTAAAATTTGTTCATAAATTTCAGCCAATGGTTCTAAATCTGCCACATTCACATGCTCATTAATTTGATGAATCGAGGCATTTAATACACCCAATTCAATTACTTGAGCACCCGTTGGTGCAATGAAACGACCATCAGATGTACCGCCGCTTGTAGACAGCTCAGTTTCAATTTGACAGACATCACGAATTGCTTTTTGAGTGGCATGCACTAGTTCACCCACAGGCGTTAGAAATGGTAAACCTGAAAGATTCCATTCAATAGAAAACACCAAGCCATGGCGTTCTAAAATTTCATTCACACGCGCTTTAAGCTGTTCTGCGGTCACTTCGGTACTAAAACGGAAGTTAAATGTAACCTCTAGCGTTCCGGGAATAATGTTGGTTGCACCTGTCCCCGAATGAATATTTGAAATTTGAAACGAGGTTGCTGGGAAATATTCATTGCCGTTATCCCAAATCACATTCGACAATTCCGCCAATGCCGGCGCAGCTTGATGAATGGGGTTATTTGCAAGATGCGGATAGGCAACATGGCCTTGTTTGCCTTGCACCGTTAAAACGGCATTCAGCGAACCACGACGACCATTTTTGACAATATCCCCTAAGCGGTGGGTACTCGATGGCTCGCCAACCAGACACCATTTAATTTTTTCTTGGCGTTGTTCAAGTGTTTCAATCACTTTAACGGTGCCGTTTTTTGCTGGGCCTTCTTCATCGGAGGTAATTAAATAAGCAATTGAGCCTTGATGATTGGGATATTTGGCAACAAAACGTTCTGTTGCAACAATCATTGCTGCCAATGCTGTTTTCATATCCGCACTGCCACGGCCATAAAGCTTACCATCACGAATTTCTGGGACAAATGGAGCAGTATCCCACGCATCTAAACTACCCGTTGGAACAACATCGGTATGACCTGCGAAACAAAATACGGGTTCTTGGGTGCCGCGACGCGCCCATAAATTATCTACATCTTCAAAACGCATTGGTTCAATGTTAAAACCAACTTTTTCAAGGCGCTCGGCCATAATGTTTTGGCAGTTATGATCAATGGGGGTGATTGAAGGTTGGCGCAGAAGCTCAAGGCTCAGTTCTAGCGTGTCGGAGGTATGCATAATAACCGTTTTAAAGCTGAAATTTTGCCTGTTATGATAGGTTAAGCTGCAATCGAATGAAATGCTCGGCATAAAAAAACCTTATCAGATGATAAGGTTTTTTTTAAAATCAGAGATTACATTTTTTGCTGTGTTTTTTCAGCTGTATTTGTCACTGCGTTACCCGCTTTAGACACATCTTGCCCCACACCTTTGACGGTATTACATCCAGCTAAAATGAAAGCGACTGCAATAGAGGTAAGTAATACTTTTTTCATCGTGTTCTCCGTGTTTAATTATTTGTTTAAAGTAAGTTCAGCATAAATAAGCGAGAGCGAAAATAGTATTAACTTTTAGCATATAAATGTAACAATATGTAGTTTGTTATTTGATCGTTTTTGCAAGGTAAATGGGACTAGGTTGACGAAACATATAAAAGAAATCGAGGCTTTGATTACAGTACAAATCATTGCGCCACCAAAGACTTGCGCTGCTGTGTGTTTTTGCATTCGGGCAAATCCATTCATGCCGCGACAAGTGATACATTGGAAATGTGGGAATATGATGCCCCCAACGGCCTAAACGCCGAGCACAATTGACCCAATGGGGTATGGCATAAGATGTTTCGATGGGCAAATACAATTGCCCTTTTAGAACCGCAAATTTTTGCTGAATGGTGTGCTCTAATGCGTGATCAAACTGGAATTGCTTTTGGGTAAAATGCTGCAATTTTTTATTCAGCGTATCATCTCTGTTTAAGCCGTACCATGCTTTGAGTTGATATTGCTGTTCTGCTAAATAAAATTTTAGTGCAACTTCCCAATGTTCAACTTGTTGGGTATCTGTGTTGAATAAGAGAAAATCTAATTCGCCTAAGGTTTTTGCGCCGTCAATTTTCTGCAAACTGTGCCGCAGGAGTTGATACGGATGGTATTGCTGATTAGGATTATCTTGCAACCAAAACCATAGTAAGGTTTCAAAACGAATGCCTAAACGGGTACTTTTAATTTGGGTAAAAAAGTGAATTAAAGCTTCTGGGTTTTTATCAAGTGCTTTTAAACGTGCAGAATAATTGACGTAGCAATTTTGCCAAAAGCTTGCATCGTGCAGATGAAACGCAAATTTTATCGGTAATTCTGCAGGAATTGAGGCAATAATATTTGGGCTGGCAATACAAAACGCCAATTGCCGAACGATAGGGGTGTTAAATTCCAGCCAAGGTTCAAATAAATCGACAGAATGGATCATTAAAAAATATGCTGACGCGTGTTGAATCTACTTATACTATATTCCTTCTCTGTTATCAGCTGATGTAATGAAAAATCTATTTTGGCGATTTCTGGTCGTTGTTTTTATTGTTTTGGGGATGATTGGTGCTGTATTGCCTGGCATGCCAACAACAGTATTTTTAATTCTGGCTGCATGGGCTGCGTCCAAAGGCTGGCCAGAAATGGATGCATGGTTATTAAATCATCCTAAATATGGCCCGACCTTAAAAAATTGGCGCGAACATGGCACCGTGCCAAGAAAAGTTAAATGGATTGCCAGTAGCATGATGTTGGTCAGTGGCATAGTGATGTTATTTACCAATGCGCCGTTTTGGGTCAAGGTTTTTACAGATGTCACCATGTTGATTGTTGCCATATGGCTGTGGTGCCGCCCTGAACCTGCCAACGAATATGAATCGGAGCTCAAGTAATGCAATATTGTCTTCAAGACGCAGATATTCTGATTGATCTTGCACAACAACGTTTATATTTACCCAAATTAAAGAAACAATATGTCATTTCAACGGGCAAAAACGGCATTGGTGAACAAGAAAACAGTGGCAAAACGCCCAGAGGTTGGCACTGCATTGCAGAGAAAATAGGACAAGGTTTAGCAAAAAATACCGTTTTTATAGCCAGACAAGCCACAGGTGAGATTTACAGTGCAGAATATGCACAGTTGCATCCCAACCGAGATTGGATTTTGTCGCGAATTTTGTGGTTACAAGGCTTAGAGTCTGGATTTAATACAGGCGAGGGCTGCGATACCTTTAAACGTTACATATATATTCATGGCACACCCGAGACCGAACCCATGGGCGTTGCTGCTTCACATGGATGTATCCGTATGCGTAATGACGATGTCATGGAATTATTTGAATTAATTCCAGAACAAGCGCTTATTTATTTGTCTGAACAGATGTTTACTCCAGAATAGACGCGTTAAAAATATACAATTTGAGTGGGATGTTAACTAAAATATTGAAAATGACTTATTTTTTAATCATTCAAACATAAAAAAGCATAAACTAGATGAAAAGCGTTTGACAGTGAATGAGGATTCTCTATAATGCACCTCACAAACGAAGAAGACGTTATGAAGGGCGCTTAGCTCAGTTGGTAGAGCGTCTGCCTTACAAGCAGAATGTCGGCGGTTCGATCCCGTCAGCGCCCACCAAGCCCTTTGTTTTAAATTAAGATGCAGCGGTAGTTCAGTTGGTTAGAATATCGGCCTGTCACGCCGAGGGTCGCGGGTTCGAGTCCCGTCCGCTGCGCCATTTTAAATTTAAACGTTTGTAGGTATATCTGTAAGTGCAGCGGTAGTTCAGTTGGTTAGAATATCGGCCTGTCACGCCGAGGGTCGCGGGTTCGAGTCCCGTCCGCTGCGCCATTTATCAGATATATATGTAATACCCTTGAAAAGGGCGCTTAGCTCAGTTGGTAGAGCGTCTGCCTTACAAGCAGAATGTCGGCGGTTCGATCCCGTCAGCGCCCACCAAATTTTGTTTAGATGCTTTAAGCTTTTAAACACTGCCGTGCAGCGGTAGTTCAGTTGGTTAGAATATCGGCCTGTCACGCCGAGGGTCGCGGGTTCGAGTCCCGTCCGCTGCGCCATTTTCTTAATTCCCTAAATTAAGAAAATGTTCTAAGATCAGTTATCTTAGAAAAACTTAAACTAAGCAATTAGTTATAGTGACTTAGGGCGCTTAGCTCAGTTGGTAGAGCGTCTGCCTTACAAGCAGAATGTCGGCGGTTCGATCCCGTCAGCGCCCACCATATATTTTATTTAAAAGTTTAAGCTTTTAAATACGACCTTGCAGCGGTAGTTCAGTTGGTTAGAATATCGGCCTGTCACGCCGAGGGTCGCGGGTTCGAGTCCCGTCCGCTGCGCCATTATCTTAATTCCCTGATGAAGATAATGTTTTCAAGATGATCATCTTGAAGTCTGTTAAAAATTGGTTTTCGTCAATTTTTATCTCTCAGGGCGCTTAGCTCAGTTGGTAGAGCGTCTGCCTTACAAGCAGAATGTCGGCGGTTCGATCCCGTCAGCGCCCACCATATATTCTAAAATATTACTTTTAAATAAAAATCATAATTTCATTAATTGCGTTAAATCTCGATTATATTTTCTCTTGCATAAGATTTCTAATTAAAACTTTTATTGCTGATAGTTAATTTTCAGAATAATTATCTCGAATTTTATGGTAATTTTGATTATAAAAATATCTTTGATTATTTTTTATATTTAAGAATAATCATCGTGCTTGTAATTTAATGAGAAAATAAGATGTTTATAAAATTTATTCACGAACAACATGAGTTATTTTTAGGTTTAGATGAAGAAGAATTAGCCTTATGGAATTGGAATAGATTGAAAACACTATATGCTAATTTAGCAGAAAAGTTTTTTAATAATAATGAAAAAAAAGGTGTCGAATTTTTAGTAGCAGCCCAAACCAAAGTCAAAAGATATTTGGATAGTGTCGAAGATTATACAGAGTATAATATATGGCGTTTAGCTTATGGTGAGCTTTGTTTTATTTTAAACGACAATAAACTTGATGATGCTCCTTGGACGCGTAGTATCTTAGAGGAAAGGTTATGGCCTCCGTTTCGTAGAATTGATATTTTAGTTGGAGTTGTTGAAAGTAGTCTAAAAAGTCCAAGCAGTCAAAAATTTTATCAATCTTTGGGAGCATCTACGGTTAACGAAATAATGTTGTCTGACTTGAGATTGGATGCTGTAAATAG
Source organism: Acinetobacter sp. MD2(2019) (assembly GCF_035615615.1). Lineage (NCBI taxonomy): Bacteria > Pseudomonadati > Pseudomonadota > Gammaproteobacteria > Moraxellales > Moraxellaceae > Acinetobacter > Acinetobacter sp. MD2(2019). Next base: position 36,436 of record NZ_VTDU01000023.1, read on the forward strand.
CTTGCTTAGAGGAGTTGTTCAACCGTTATGTGATAACAGGAATATAACTACTCTTCCCAAAATAGACGATGTTGATGATATAGATAATCTAACTTCGGAACAAAATAGATATATTGAGATTGCGGAAAAAGATATTGAAGCTGAATATTCATCTATATCTGAACAAGAAAAACAAGCCGCTTTGGCTGCTATTAAAGCAAAAATTAAGGCTTTAGAAGAGAAGTTGAAGCATTAAAAGTAATATCCTCAAAACTCAATGTGTTTTATATGCAGATAAAAAGTATGGATTAATCAACGCTATTCTTGGTTCCTATATGCTATGGTGAGTTAAAGATACACTGACAAATGTAGGCGCTGAAAGATTGATTTAGATGTTTCTCATAATGAAATTTTAAAGTGCTCAATATGAATAAAGCAGAACAAATAGTTAATTTTTATAAAGATCATCCTAAATTTCCTTTTTTTAATTGGTATACGGATTATGATGAATATTGTGCAATGTATTTATGTATCACGAATATTCTAAAGTCTTATATTAGTGAAAAAAATTATAGTAAATGGGAGATTGCGTGTGGCTATGTTGACTTTAGAAGAGATAGCGACTCTGGTATTGTGAGTTTTCCTTTATCTTGCTTAAATACTGAATTGGAATGTGTTCTTTTCTTAAGTATTCCGACTATACAAGACATACAAGATTATAATAATTTTGATTTTTATGTGAATGTTGGTCAAGATGATCGTTGGGGAGGTCGTTGGGAATATAATGCACCACGAGAAGAATGGTTTACTGAAGTTGTTATTACATTTTTTCTAGAGTCTAAAGAATCATTAAGAAAATTAGATATTTTATTAACTACAGTTATTGAAAATAAGCAGAGTTTTGAAGTAATTAAAGCACTTCAAAAAAGCTTGAATTAATTTTCAAAAATAATACAAGCGTATTTTTTAGATAATCTTTTATTGGTAAAGATTATGAATTAAGAGTTTGTTCTATTAAAAAATGATTGTCGATTCATTTTTTATTCGATTTATCTGTATCAGACAGTTTTCCTTTGGAAAAAATATGATAGATCAATGGCATCAGCATCAATACAAAAAACGCGCATAAAATCACCACCCAAAATGGCAGTTCTTGCGGATCACCTAAGAAAAAATATTCAAATAAGACGTAGAGTAGCATGGCAAACATACTCATACTGCCCAGTGGAATCACCATTCGATGAATCAAAAATTGGGCAAACTGAATATAGCTAAAAATATAAAGTTTGCTACACTATAAAAAACCTACTAGCTACTGTTATGCCTAAGCCATATTCCAATGATCTTCGCCACAAAGCTCTGGACTATTACAAACAATGCCAGAATAAATCTAAAACTTGTACCATTTTTAAGATCGCAAGAACCACTCTAGATCTATGGATCAAACTTGAAAAGCATCAGGGCAATGCAAATAGACCTCATCCAGACAAAGCAGGTCGACCCTATAAAATTAAAGACTTACAAGCGTTCAAAAGCTTTGTTGAAACAACAGCATTTTCACAGGCTAAAGATCTAGTGCCATTATTTGAACAAACATTTGGT
>NZ_VTDU01000024.1:0-37621 GCF_035615615.1 Acinetobacter sp. MD2(2019)
TTAAAACACTTAAATCTGAAAGCCAAATAATTCACAAAATAATAGAAATGACTATAAACAAAATAGACATTGATGAAGACGGAAATATTAAATTAAAAAACTAATTGTTCACATTGAACCTGATTACTAAAAAAGAAGGGCGAGAATATCGCCCTTTTTAACGCTCGAATGTCGCATAATGAAAGCTATTATGTTAAATCCGACGTGGCACAGCTTGCAGCACTCTAAACGCATTCTCCGCTTGCTGCTGCAACTTTTTGCTGTGAGTTGGTCAAAAGTATCACTCACAGCAAAAAGCGTCTGAAATAACATAATATAGAGTTATGCGAAACCTAGCGCAGATAGTAGCGATTAGATAATGTGAGATTGTTTAAAAAAGTTTGTAATTTGCGTTCGTCTTCTATTGCCCAAATCATCATTTTTACTTGATTGATCTTTTCATTGTCTGAATTTGTTTTTTGCAAGATCAATAAATAGTCATTCAATATTTGAAGCAATATATCTAAATTATTCATAAAGCTGTCGCACTTCGTTTGACTGCTCAAAACAATCATAAATCTTGTTTTTTCAAAACAAAATTTACGACAGTTTTCGAGCTAAATTTAAACACTTGGTTTTGTTATATCTGTCCCTTTAAACGTTGAAGAATCAGGAACTTGATAAATGTTATGCGTTTGATTTAAATCATTGTTTTTAAATGATTGCGAATTTGTGTCCAAGTGACTAGAAGATGAATTATTGCTATTAGAAGAATTATGCAAAGTAAAATAATCATAAGGCCTGTCGTATGTATTTTTCATTAATCGTTTGCAAACAGATGGATCAGTATCAAGTAATGTACCCTGCTCTGTAACAGCAATAAGCTTGCCATTAATTTTAATGCAACCACTGAATTTAGGTTGATTGACAACAGTATAGTTTAAGTTTTTTTTATCAATATAATCATGGTTGTAAGGGGCGTTTGGATTATAAGAAACAGCTATACCGGTCTCCACTGGAGCAGATGCGGTGAGGAAAATTCAAATACTTGCCTGATCGCTCATTAACACTCGCTCTATATATACGTAATAAAAATGCGCCCTTAGGCGCATTTAATGATCTATATATAATAAATAAGGACTTTTATTTAATAAATACCATTTGATCAAACTCAAAAAAGTCAGCTGAATTGGAGCTTTCATCATAGAGCACACATAACTGATGATTTTCGTTTAGCTCTATACAAACAGAGATTACTTTTCCTGTAACCTCGTACAAGCCTGATTCCTTATATTCAATTGGCACTGGATAGTTAAATGTGATTTCTTTTCCTAAATAACTAAGCAATGTATTATATTCATTAGTCATGGTGATCTCCTTCATAGATCATTGTGATTAGCTGAATATTAGGAGTGCAATCCTAATATTCAGTGCAATAAATTAAACTCTTCCATTTTTTACAATTTGAAGCATATAACGCTTAAGTTCAGAACTAGCAGACGATTGATTTTGCTTACAAATCTTACTAAATTCTCTTTTTAACGCACCATTAACTCGAAAATTAACAACGTCATCAAGTTCAGTAGATGATGTAATTTCTTCAATCATTTTATCTCGTAATAATTTACGTTCATGAATCTGCTGAGTAAGATTTTCAAACATAATATAAACCTCATTTGTATATACAAAATATATTCAAAGAGTATATTTGTCAAGATTTTTATAAAAATTTGAATAAAAAATAAATATAATAAAATCATATGGATAAGAAAATTCAGTAAAAAGATAAACAACTAAAACCGAAATTCCGCAGTTAAGTCCACACTAGAGATGGTGGACTTTTTCTCTCCTATCCTCAAAAAAGCCAAAAAAAGTGGCTGCGCGCCCTCGCCACATTTTTTGTTTTTTATCGGCTTGGTGTCGCATAACTTAATTTTATGTTAAATAGCTTGTCAAAGATTGTACGTACTGCTACAGCTTCAGCACGTACAACTTCACTGGAGCGATTCATGGCATTGTAATCTCTCCAGTGCATGGAAATTAATTAAGTAGTCTTACAAGGATTGACTGCTGTTTTAACCAATTTAGCCGATGTCGCCAACCCACCAGCTTTTCGGTATTTGCTAAAGCTATCGTCAATATCTTGTTTAGAATGCTGGATAATTTTTGTTGCCATATCCTGTACATCAGGATTAACTAATCCAGAGTTTTTTTTACGATCCTGCTCGTTTTTTAAAGCTTGATTCGCATGTTCTATATTGCGATAAGAAATAAGAATTTTATTTGAAGCCTGATAGATCTGATAATTTGTACTTGCCTTGCAAATGCCAATTGACTCTTCATTAAGCTGCATTTGTAATTTTTTGGTATTAATTAATGACTCAATTTCATCCTGTTCTTTATTGATGGGCCTTAATTGAATCGCCAAATTTTTATTCTGTTTTTCTGTTGTTACTTTTTGAGATTTACTCTTCTTCTTTTCTGCTTCTTTAACATATTGTTCAGTCGCAAAATTTGCATAATCATTTAGATAAGCATTAAATGCAGTGACAAATTCTTTGCCACAACTTTTTTCAATAAATCGGTGTCTTTTTTGAAATCGTGAGGTGATTTTTTCCTGTTGTTGACTAGTTATTTCCTGAGAGCGTAACAGTGCAACATCGCGGACATCATTATAAAGATCTTTATCTAGTGACGAAGGTGCTGCTCTTAATATTTCATCGTTTTCGCCAAGAAACTGATATTCTGGCATGTTGCGACCATTATATAAACGATGATTTTTTTCAAATTTTGAAAAATCATCGTCGTTGTGCCCATTTTTTACACTATATACTTTACATTTTGTGCCTTTTTTGAGTTTATATTTACTCACTAAGATTGAATATAAATCATTTGTTCTATCTATATTATTTAATGAATTTATTTTATCTGGATTTTCACGATCTAAACATTTTTTCCAGTCATTGAAATTTATTTGACCGCTTTGGCTTACACCACATTGATAAATATCATATTTATAGACTGGTTTGGGTGTATCTATTTTTACCTTTTTATTTAAAATGTCCTCTACCACCCCAGCATGTAAACTTAAATTAAAAAAATAAAGACCAAAGATAAAAAAAACTCTGCTCATTATGTCCCCTTTTTAAATATATTAAAAATAACAATGAATAGATTTATTTAATGTAGTCGTTGAAATATACAATCTCATGAAGACAATAAGTAATTTATCGACTAAAACCATATAAATAAAATATTAATTAAAAAATGACACACCCAAAAAAGCTATTAGGTTTTTTTTTGCAAAAGTTCAAATCAAGTTCTAAATTAATCAAAAACTTTAATTATTAAATTGATTCTATTTAAAATAAATAATGCAAGTGGTCTATTTATTGGCAGCTATATTCAAAAAATATTATGCATATAACCTTATAAATGCAGACCTAACCTAAGCTAGCTATAAATTTTGCCGAGAATCTAACATAAAAATACAATAAAAACAAAAATATTATTGATTTCTGGGTCTAAATTCATACAAGTAAAAATTCTAGCAAATCATAGCAATCAGATTTAGGTTAAATGCCATTCAATTTTAACAATTTAGGGATAGATCTATTTATGTTGTCTTGCTATCCCCTAACCTTTTCCTTGATTCGATTTTCCTATCTAATATCAAGTAACAAACTTTGCAGCAACCTATTCTTATACTATTTTGAAGATGAACCACTGTTGTTTAAAATCTTTTCAAACCTATCTTCATATTTAATTTATACTATATGTAATCATGTTTCTGGCTGATATAAATTACCGTCTTCACTTAGTTAGATATTTAAATAAAATTGATATAAAACAATATCTTTTGTTATTATCCCTTATGGATAACAATAAACTGTACTGACTTAAATTTTGCCATGGAAAAATAAATGAAGCAATCAACAGCCTTAGAAATTCTTAAAACCGGTGCAAATGTATTTTTAACTGGCTGTGCAGGTACAGGGAAAACTTATATCATCAATCAATATTGTGATTGGCTCATTAACAATAAAGAAAAAGAACATAAAATTGCACGTACAGCGAGCACTGGATTGGCTGCATCGCAAATTTCAGGTCAAACCATCCATTCTTGGTCTGGTATTGGGATTAAAACTGAATTTACTCCAGAAGATCTTTTTAGTTTTTCGAGTAAGCAACCGACTTTAGAACGCTTGCGTGCAGCCGATGTCTTGATTATTGATGAAATTTCCATGCTGCATCGCAAACAATTTGAACTTGTCGATTATGTGCTTAAAATCGCGAGAAAAAATAGTCTGCCATTTGGCGGGGTTCAATTGATTATTTGTGGTGATTTCTTCCAGTTACCACCTATTTCCAATAATGCTTTAAAGGAAGCAACCAGTGAGATTTTCTGTTTTACTGGGCAGTCTTGGCGTAATGCGAATTTTCAAATTTGTTATCTCACAGAACAGTACCGTACCACAGGCGGTGAGTTTAATGCACTTTTAAATGCCATACGTGAAGATTGTATACAGCCAGAACATATACAAACACTGAATCAAACAGCCAATAAGCCCTATGATATAGAAGTGCTCAATCTGTACACTCACAATGAAAATGTGGATACCATTAATTTTGCACGCTTAATGCAATTGACCACGCCTTCTTTTCATTTTGAAGCCAAATCTTCGGGCGATGCTCGATGGATTGAAGCACTGAAAAAGCAAATGCTCACCCCTGAAAAACTTGAATTAAAAGGCGGTGCTAAAGTTTTATTTACCAAAAATAATCATTCCAACCAGTTTATGAATGGTACGCAAGGCATTGTGACCAGTTTTAGCGCAGACGAAGATAACCCTGCAGACCCAACCTTATATCCTGTAGTTAAAACTGTAGACGGTTTGCACATATTGGCAAAACCGATGAGTTGGGAACTTAAAGACCCGAAAGATCGCACTTTAGCCAGCGTGACTCAAATTCCTTTAGTTCTGGCGTGGGCGATTACTGTGCATAAATCACAAGGCATGTCACTGGATGAAGCCAATATTGATTTAAGCCGTGCTTTCGTTGAAGGACAAGGCTATGTTGCTCTATCACGGTTGCGCTCGATCAAGGGTTTACGACTATCCGGTTTTAATACAACCGCTTTACGTGTCAATGAATTGGTACAAGAGATTGATAAAACATTCCGTGAAACCAGTGATTTGGTTGCGCTAAAATATGAGCAAGCAAAGCAGTATAGCTTTAATTCTGAGCCACCCTTTGAGTCAGATACAGATTTGCCATTTTGATTATATATAGATCTAATCTGTTAGGTTTTAATATTTTATTATTTAACAAAGGATTAAATAAAAGATTTACAGATACTAGAAATAGTTCTGTAAATCTTTTTATAATTCAATCTCTTCCAATTGATTTAAAAACAAAACATTTTCCTGCATGATTGCAATTTTTTCAGTCTGCATGAGCATAAACATGTTGTGTAGACATGAATTTTGACTGAGTTTATTGCTCAATTGAGTCAATTGACTAATCTGATCTAGATATTTATTCACCTGATTACAATCATGTTTTTTATTAAACTTTTGCCAACCCTTTGGAACTAGGATTGAAACAGGTCTTATCTTTAAATAATTCATGACTATAGATAAGCCAAAGGGATCAAAATCTGCATAAATGGCCACCGGAATATCATCTTTTAATTGATTTAAAAGAATTTTTACAGTGCTTTGGTTTTGTCCTTGTCCACGATAGACAAATAAGCTAGATTGCCACATTTTAGGTAACCATTGATACCACTGATGTAAAGTGATTAACATAGTGGCATTTTCAACAACCACTAACCGTTTTATCCCAGTTATATCTAATTCGCTCATCTCTACTGTGGGAACAAAACTCGGATAACCGATTGGCAACCAAACTGATTTCATGGGTAATTCATGATGAACAGCGGCAAATACTAGCTGATCTGCAAATACATCTTTTGTTGTACTTTTTTCATTTCGATGGTTTTTTACAGTTTCAAGGCGATTTTGACCTTTAGGTAGATCATCTAATATATTATCCTTGCGATGCTGTTGATATAACCGTTCTAAGAGTTGGTAGTCTCGTTCTTTTAAACCTAAGCCATGATTTATAGGCTTACCGATGCCATAATCTTCATTCAGTCGTTGCCATGTTTTATTGAGGCGCACCTCTTTGGGCTTTTCCCTAAGGACATCACGAATCACGTTTAACTGGATTTGGTTCACACAATCTCCCTAGATTTTGTCACAATGACATCATGAACCAGAAAGTTACCATCAAAATATGGGAGTTGGATTTCTTCCATATGCAGAGTAATTTTCTGTTCGTGTGTCTTTTGGTTGACGTGATGATAGCCCACTAATGACATCAACCAGAATTCTAGCTCCACCTCGGGCTGAAGTTTTTCGAAACAATCGATTCCACGCCATTCTACACCAGCATCACTTTGTAGTGCGGCCTCGAAAAAATATTCAAGAGCTGCTTGTAAAGGACTTTGATCCACAATCTCAATATCATCGGTTTGATCAATCGTTTTTTCAACGTCAGCCAGTTGAATCGTTGATTTGCTATGCCTATTTTCTGCTGCTTTTGCCCCGAGTTCCCCTAAAATATCAAGTTGGCTATATTGATTAACGTTGCCGTAGCCAATTAAAGGAATTGTAGCAACATGCTTAAAGATATCGGGAGCGATGGCAACTTCAAGTTGTATGCCAATTTTGTTGTCAGATAAATAGCGATGAACTGAATCAATTAATGTATTACGCTGCTGGATCTGTTGTTCTTTTTTCAGTGCGGTAATTTGTTCTTTAATCTGATGAGCTGTCTGTAATAACTCACGATTACACGCATTGACGACTGGTTGTAAACGTCGCTTAACTAATCGTTCGAGTTCTTTACTCAAACTCATCAGCTGGTCCTGCCAATCTGGCGTTAATACGCTAACTTTATTACGCAAGTGGCGATGCTCTTTTAAGGCCTGTTCTGTGACATGAATTTTTAATTGAAGATCAGAGATGACCGAGAGGTGTTCTGCGACCATACTAGAAAAATATAGACAGTTTTCATGTAACAAACTAGCTAATTCAACCACTAATTCACTAATTTGAATTAAATAATGTCTAGCTTCTGGCAAACTTTTTTGTCTAGCAAATTGATAGGTCTCGACACAACTTTCAATCTGATTTATACATGCATGAATGTCATCACTAGAGTTTCGAATTCTACCTTTTTTTTCAAAATGTGAAACAAACCTGACCACCGTACTATGTAAGATATAAGCCTCTGTATCTGTTTCAATATAACCTAATCCTGCTTTATTCAAGCGTTTAATGATTGATTCATGTTCAGGGCTAAACTCAATGGCGCCGTGATTATTATTAATTGCTGTACCAATCACTTCAATATGTGTTGCTAGCGTTGAGCAGGCTTTTGCAGCTGGATGTTCTTTTTGCGCTTCATTCATACGAGATACCTATAGCAATTCATCCTGAACAGTTTGTACTGCTGTGCCATGCAAGTTGTCTGTAGGTATTTGCTCACAGGCACTGATATATTCGAGTTGTTCATAAAATAATGACCATTTCGCCGTTGCCCGATATGTCGTCCCTGCATCATTGCCCCCCAAAATTAAATACTTCTCATCCAGTAGATAATTCAGTACATACTGTAGTTGTTCAGACGCGTTGGTACTGGTTGTTTGTTTGCCAACTTTCTGGGCAAGTTTTTTTAGTTGTTCACTGCCTAAATGCGATTGTTCTACACTAGTTAGCAATGAACCTTTTGAAATAATATCTCCATATTCAATGGGTTTGCTATCGTTAGTTAATGTACGGCACAAGCGTATCCATTGCACAATGGGTTCAATTTTAGAAACAACGTCATTAAATTGGCGTTGGATAATCTTGCGAATCTCTGAAGATTCAATATCTAGATAAGCACAATAAAACCCATTTCCGTCGTTACTATGAACGCAACGACGATTCAATTTGAATAAAAAATTATTGACCTCTTGAAGATGTTCAGGCTGGCACAAATCGCTATACAGTGATTTATTTAACCATGCATCAATAACTTCTCCACGCAGTAAGCGCTCTATACATTCACCGAAAGCTTGATGATTCATTGTGCATAGCTCCCTTTAACAAGAAGAGGATTCTGTTGAGTTTTTGACTTAACTACAAACTGAGAAAGACCTTTGTCCTTGTCAATATTGTATTTATAGCTAAAAGACCTTGCTATTTGTTCAGTCATTTGTGGCTGCGCGCACACCAAATAAACTTGTTGCTGTTGCATCAGCTCTAATAGTTTAATGCTATTTACTGGGTCAATTTGTCCTAGTTCATCAATTGGCAAATGAATGGCTACACTTTCATCTGAACATAAATGTCGGATTAATCCTGTAAAAATTAATAAAATCACCAAACGAGATAAGCCTGTAGATGAGGCCTCAGCCAAATCTTTGTCATTTTTAACCCGCACTAAACGACTATTTTCTTTAAAGCAGATGCTCAATTCCACCATGGTTTTCAGGTCATGACTTTCGACATTAGAGTTGTGTAACGCATTTACTGCATTTTCCAAAGAGGCGATTACGCTTTCATCGGGAATTTCATTGACATCAGACTCAAACTTATTTACAAAATTTTCTAGATCTGAAAGATAGCCAAATTTATGAATGGTCGCTTCAAGGCGAATTTCAATCTCACTTAATGCTGTAAATGGATTATGAGTATTAATATTGGAGCTCAGATCATCTGACACTCTGGAAACTTTGCGTTGAAACCGTTTGAGTGATTCATAATGAGTCTGAAAGACAATCCCTAAAGACTGATAGGCAGCGATCGTTGCTGTAATTTTCGATGGAATTTCATGTGCCAGCATTTTACTTAATACGGTCATGGCCTCTAACATATAAGGCAAACTGTCTACCTGATGGGGAGAACCCAACATCTGGTTACTCCAATATTGCTCCAAGCCATTACCCTGCGCCAAACTCAAAATTTGTTTGACCAATGTATGTAATTGCAGACTTTCTTTACGTAATTCTACCAGCTGCGACAATTGCTCTTGCCCATGATTAAGATACCAATCAAAATCCAATGGTTGTTCTACTTGATTAATTGCAAACTCTGATTCGAATGCTGTGAAATCCTGTATGGATGGTTCAATACGTTTTAATAAATAATCAAGCTGCTGTAATTTTCTCTGAATGAGCTTAAGTGTAGTTTGATAGTGCTTGTGATGTTCAATTTTTTCATGATCTAACTGTTTCAACGCTTTCACTACATCTGCATGTTCTTTTTCTAGATGATCAATAGCTTCTTGAATCGTTTTTAAATGGTTGTGAAGTTCAGTACGTTGACTGAGTTCAACCTCAACCCATTGATGATATGCACTGATTTTGCCAATATATCCACTCACTGTTTTAAGCTTTTGTTGAGCATCTGCCAACCGTTGTTCTGCATTTTTTAATTGTTGTGTATCTACACCTTCAGCCTGCAGTGCCCGATCTCTAGCCTTGTGTAATTCCGCAATTTTATCATCACGATGCTTGAGTACTTTGCGAATATTTTCTTGAATCTGTTTGCCTTGTTCCTCAAGATTGCTCGCTTTCTGTCGATATGCTGCCTTAATTGTCTCACAGTCTTTTTCTTGCAGTTGTTGTAGATCATTTTTAGCAGATTTATGCTGTTGAATTAGAGAGTTGTGTTGTTGTTCAGCATCTTGTAAAAGTTGAGTAGCCCGCTCTTTACGCTCATGAATATTCAAACGAATCTCACTCTCTATACGCTCCTGTGCTGCTTCAATTTCCTGAGATTTTCTGTTTAAATTATTTAGTTCCTGCTCAGACACAGACAGCGCGAGCTCCAAATCTTCTAATTGTTCTTGAGCTGTAGTGGCATAACGTTCATGACGTGCCTGATCATCTTGATAATGTTGACAACGTAAAACCTGCTGTTCAATCCGCTTTTTAAGCTCTTCTAGACTGTCCGCCTCTTGAGGCAGACTCAATTTATCCAACTCCAAGTGCAAGCCATAAAATGAATTCTGACTTGGCTGATCTTCCCATTTCGGACTAAGTCCTTTTTTTAGTAACCAAGCAGGGTTAATTAATTTACCGATATGCTGTTTCCATGTTTCATCGGGATAACTACGCAGAAAACTAATCAGAGAGCCTTCATTATTGAGTTGCTCTCGTAATTTTTGTTCTAACTCCTGCTCCTTATGTAATAGTTTTTTGGTATTTTCTACTTTTGCCAGTGCAGCTTGCCTCTGCTTTTTTTGAGCATCTACATTCTGCCCAAGTAGATTATATTTAATTAAATGTTCAGAAATTTGTTGTTTTTGTTGTTTTAATAATTTCTTATTTAAATCTAGATGTTGCAACTCTTCCGCCGTGTATGCGGCAGCTTCCCCGACACTTCTATACGCTTGTTGAATCGTTTTTAATATCGTGTCGAGAGCGAATGCTTGTCTGCTCGATAATTCAGTGAGTTCAGTGTTTTGCTTCGAGCGAAGCTCCTCTTCTTCTTGCGATTGTTGCTTTAAAAGCTGAATTTGCTCATGATGAATATTGCCTTTCTTTTGTTCCCATAAGTCCTTTTCCCGAGATGTCTCATCCCGAATCTGATTGATATGCAAATTATGGTAATCTACAATATCGTTGGCAGATGCTTCTAAACGTTGTAGTTGCGTCTTTTCCTCTTGTAGCTTAAGTTGATACACAGGCAGATTATCGTATTCTTTAATCATATGATTAATATTGAGTTGCTGATATTCCTCTTCCTGCTTATTAATATGCTCAATCTGATTCTTGGTAGTTGTTCGTTCACCCTGTTTACTGCTTAATTGAGTTGCTAGATCGCTGATGGTCGTTTGTAAGTCATGATAATTGTGTTCATATTTTTCTAAATAAGCATCATTTAGCTGTTGTAAGTGCTGCTCATCCCCTATCAATTGTTCAGTTAACATCTCACCTTGCAACTTCACTGTAAGCAGTTGCTGATATGTTTGAATGACATTTGTTCTAAGTTGCGTCCCTTTTTCAAGTTGTGAACTGGATTTAATAAACTGCTGTAGACTTCGCATGTCTTCAATCAAATTTAAGTTTGACGTGTGAGTTAATCCTTTATTCGCAACAACTACATTTTCATCCTGAAGATAGGCATCAACAAGCATACTTTTAAATTTATGAATAAGATCTACATGAGACATAGGTACGCGGGTTAATTCACCTAGGTGCCTTAAGGTATATTGACGCTCACACATTGCATAATCTGCTGCTAAATTACGAAGCATTTTATCCCGTGCAAAACGTTCCTTATCGTTATGCAGAATCGCCCTATAATCTAGAATCGTTTCAATTTGCCGACTAACCTTAATATCATTTAATTGCAATTCATGAAAAATTTCATTCACTGGAGTGTTCTTTTCAAAGAGTTCACTCAATTGAGGAGAAAAAAGTGTATCCTCAGCACGCCCTTGAACAAAACGATAAATAAACTTCGAACCATTTTGATGTCTGTACATTACAACACAGCAAACTCCTTGTTGCCCACGGTACTCAAATACAATCATTGATTGCAGATTTGGCAAATAAAAATCCAAAAAACTAGATTTATTGGCAGCTTTTTGCACCATACTTTCAGGCGAAACTCCCGCAAATATGGGGAGCAAATTAAGCATGCTAGTTTTGCCGCGACCATTTGCAGCAATCAAATTGGTATGGCCATCGCATTGCAACTTAACTCGTTTATTTCTAATGTAAGAGTTATGAAGGTAAATAGTTTTTAGACCTTTGGTTATCGTTTGATGATTTATGTTATTCAAAATGTTGTTCTCAAATATAAAGAATCTAGGCTGTGTACTACGGAAACATAACATGATTTATCAGAAATATTTATCTAAATCAAGATGCTATGCATAAAAATAAATCTTAGAGGATTATTTTTTTATAAAATTTTTCCTATTTAAAAGATGAGCATCGTCATTGAAACTAGTTATAAGACAATAGAGATGTTACATTTCAAAAAATAAAAATTAGATAAGTTTTTTAACGATATGTTTTTTCAATTGAAGTAAGATAGAATTGTTGCAATTCGCTTTGATAAACTAAAAATACAACTGTAAACCGCAATATGCGGCTTTATCATGTGGTCATATGATTTAATTACCATATAAAAATGTCAACATACCTTTAAAGTAAGATTGATCAGATACTACTGAATATTTTAGGTTATTGACGATGAATATACCTACGAAGATAAACTTTTAAGAGTAGATTATTAATAATACAGCCAAATAAATTATTTATTGTTTTTGCAACAGCAATATACAGCGCTTAGAAAAACCACTACAATTTCAATAGGATTTTTCGCCCTCTTAATTTGCTTGAACGCTTAGTGTTTAACAATATGAATAAATTTTCTTCTTATCATCGTGTTTTCCGTTCTTTATCCGTGCTGGCGCTGTGTGTCGGCTTGGTTGCGTGCGGCGAAAATTCATTATTTTCAAAAGATGACGATGAAAAACACCTGACTGAAAAGCAGATCAACCGGCTCATTCCCCCTCATGTTCGCGATCGAGCATCGTGGGCGAAAGACATGAACAGCATTATGGACGATCTTAAAATTGAGAAGAATAAACAAAACGTCTGTAGTATTGTGGCCATTGTGGATCAGGAATCTAATTTTGTTGCCAATCCTCAAGTACCCGGATTAGGGCAAAAAGCGGTGGCAGCAGTCAATAGCCGACTGCAAGAAAAATTCACAGATAAATTAGGCGACACATTAGGCACTCCAATTGCGCACTACTTTGAACAGGTTTTAAAAACTCAACCGAGTCCTGAAAATAGTTATTTAAAACAAATGGCTAAAGTAAAAACTGAGCAAGATTTAGATGTTTTATATCGTCAGATTTTCGACTACATGTCTAAACATTATCATGTAAGCGCTCTGACGGGTGCAGCCAAATTAGTCGGTACCGATATTGGCGAACGTATGAACCCTGTAACCACTTTAGGTTCTATGCAAGTCTTGGTTCACTATGCACAAGATCACCAAAAAGACCGTATGAACGTGAATGAATTACGCGACTATTTGTATACACAATATGGCGGATTATATTACGGCATCCATCGTTTAATGATGTATCAAGCCGATTATGACAAGCCAATTTACCGATTTGCCGATTATAATTCCGGCATGTATTCAAGCCGGAATGCCTCTGTTCAAAAAGCAATTAATACTTTAGCGGGAACCAACTTGTCTTTAGATGGTGATTTATTGCTTTACGATAAAAATGAAGATGTGCAAGCAGTCCAAAGCGATTCTGAGCTAGGTTTAATTAAATTATTTACTCAAAATAAAGTCATTATTACACCGCGCCAATTGCGTAGCGATTTGAAGCAAGAAAAAACGATTGATTTTGAAAAAACACAAACCTACCTTACCCTGCTTAAGCTTTATAAGGCCAAAGTTGGAAAAGATTTACCTTATGCAGTTATGCCACAAGTGATTATTTCTGGACCAAAACTGAGCCGCGACTACAATACCAATTGGTATGCCAGTCGTGTGAATGGTCGCTTTGAAAGCTGTATGCATCGTGGTCGAAAAATCAAATCATGACACAATCTTTAGCTTTATTTGATTTTGATGGCACGCTGTATTTAGATGATAGCTTTACGCAGTTTATCTTTTACACCTTGTCTAAACGGCACATTGTTCGTAAAGGCATTAAGATATTACCTTGGATTCAGGCTTATTATGCCAAGCTGTATCCGGCAGATGCCATGCGGCAAAAACTGTATCAGCAGATGTTCGAGCATCAAAAATATAATGAGATCCAAAATTTAGCCCAACAATATAGCCAACTTTTGTTAAAGAAGCTCAATCCGGTATTGTTGGCACAATTGCGACAACATCAACAACTTGGTCATCAAGTTGTCATTGTTTCGGCTTCGCTAGATCTGTACCTCAAGCCTTTAAGTGATTTACTGCAAGTCGAGTTAATTTGTACCGAAACAGCGCATCATAACCATCGTTTAACCGGCGAATATCAAACGCCCGATTGTAGTCTAGAGCAAAAACGGCTTCGAATTGAACAGAAATTTCAGCTTGAACAATTCTCGCACATTTATGCTTATGGCAATAGCCATGAAGATTTGGCAATGCTCGGCCTCGCAAATCATCCATTTATGGTCGGTCAAGATAAAACATTGCCTAAATTATCGTAGTGCATAAAAAGAGAGCTTCAATCGCTCTCTTTTTTATTTGCATCTAGTTTAGTGGACATTTGGATATCGACTTAATTCTCCCAAAGATAACCCACGTACACTTTCTGGATGAAATTGTATTTTTAGCACATGTTTTTCCGCTTGAATCATATATGAGCGAATCAATGGAAGTACGCCACGTTCAGTATGAACTTGATATTCATCCGCAATATTTAAAATGCCTTCTAGATTCACCGAACTTGAAGCCCGATCATCACCAAAAACATCATGCTCGATACTTTGTAAGTTAAATTCAGTATCTGTTTCAGGATGCTTGCGCAGATAACCTTCTAAAAATTGTACAAGACGGTGTGCAAAGAAAAAATAATTCGGTTGATGGGTAAATTCCATATTCATATTTGACTCTCCTTCATCACTATATTTTTTATAGGTGGTGTTTATTAAATTAATAATTAAAGCTTAAATTTATCTTAAAATAATTATTAATTAACATTAATTATCGCAATATGATTATTTTAATATTTTTCAATTCTCACTTTAATTATTCATTTTTATGCATAATTTGCTAAAAATCTAGATTTAAACGATTTCTGGTTTTAAATTTCTACTTATAGTTATGCTTAGGCTATTTTGATGGCAAGCCCATTTCCAAAGGGTTAAATATCTCGCAGTTTAAAATAATTACTTGTCATAAACAGCAATGGGCAAAACAAATCTACTCAATTTTAGACCGGTTTTGCCCATGGTTTAATTTTGCATGTGGTCATGGTCCATCGGTTGCCCGATGTATCATGACTTTATTTGCTTTAGTTTTGACCTTGGCAATTTTGAACCATATTTAGTTTTGGATTAAGCACTTGGGTTTGAATATCAAGTAATCCTAAAACGGTTGGGAACAAATTGTCTTGGCTGACTGCAGACTTCTGTTGCTGGCTTAAACAGCTACGCAATGCGGTTTGTTGTGGCCATTGCTGCGAGAACCAGAAAATCATTGGAATATGCGTTTGCTCTTTGGGTGCCATCATATACGGCGCACCATGCAAATACATACCGCTCTCACCTGTAGATTCACCATGATCTGACATATACATCATGCCTGTTGCAATCGGTAGCTGTTTCAAGTCTTGGATTAATGTTGCCAATATATGATCGGTATACACAATGGTATTGTCATACGTGTTGATTAAGCTGTTATGGTCACAGTTCTGAATATTATTGGTATCACAAGTTGGCGTGAACTTCTTAAATTCCTCAGGATAGCGCTTGTAGTATGCAGGTCCGTGGCTACCCACTTGATGCAATACAATCAATTGATTTTGTTTAAGCTGTTTCAGATCTAATGTTTTTAGATAATCACGTAATGCTTCTAACAGTACCTGATCTTTACATTCGCCATCTTCACACCATTGCTTGTAGCGCGCATCATCTTTTGGTGAAATATACGTTTGAATGCGATCACACGCGCCTTTACAACCAGAGTTATTGTCAATCCAAGTGACTTTATACCCTGCTCGTTGCACAATATCCAATAACCCTTCGCGATGTGCAGCCAAGCCTTCATCGTAATCGTGTCGTGGCATACCCGAGAACATGCATGGAACTGAAACCGAGGTTTGTGTCCCACATGAAGATGCGTTACTAAAATTAATAATATCTAACTTTGAAAGTTCAGGATTGGTTAATTTTGGATAGCCATTTAAGCTAAAGTTTTGTGCGCGAGCCGTTTCACCCACCACCACAACCAAAATTTTAGGTTGCTTCGATGCTGCGTTGACAACCATATGCGCATCTTCACCATAACGCACCAATGGTTGTTGCTTTTTATTATGATGGAATTGCGTTTTGATGTAACTTAAACCACCAGAAAGCACGTTCAGTGGGGTAATTTTCGATTTTAATTCTCGGTGTTCGCGGAAAATCGGCGCATATTCACCATAAAAACTAAATAACACACCAGACATACACACCAATGCCAGGACTAAAGTAATTAACTTGGTAAAGATAGTACGTTTAAACGTTGCAGGTTTAATCTTCAAGAAAAAGAGAATAATCAACGGTAAGATGACCATTCCGATAAACCACAGCACAAACGGCGCTGCCGTAATTAAGTCTAAAGTTTCATGTAAATCGGTTTGCGCCACATTTTCCATTTGGGTGCGGTTAATTTCTGCGCCCAATTGATTGACAAAGTATGCAGCCCCACCACCTAGAAAAATTAGAACGGCGCTGAGTACTTTTGCTGTGTGCTTCCAATTGATGAGTTGCAATACAAAAAAATAAAACCCAGCCAATAATACAAAAGTTGCGAAAACAAAAAGATAACTCAAAGCGCCTGTATATGAGCCTAATTCAGAAACTTTTTTAAAGAAACTAATATTGAGCCCAGCTGCAAGCCAACAGGCAATCAATAAATTAAACTGCGTTAGGGAGATATCTATTTTTTTCAAAGAAGATAGGATTTGCATGTGTTTTTTCATCATCCAAACAATATGTGCGCATTAAATCATCTTTAAATTAAGCATTTATTAACCAAATAAATACTTTATAAATCAACAAAATAATAAAAAATTAGTGGTATATATGTAATATAATAACACTAAGTCCGTATAATAACTGACATCTTGTTTGAACTAAAGCATGATTTCAATATTAAATTACAAATCTAATATGTATAACAATCCATCATTTTTCACTGTTCAGGTCACTAAAAAATATGTCTAAAACCTTTGTGCTTGCGCCTGATTCATTTAAAGAAAGTATGTCTGCCATAGACGCTTGCCATGCAATGCGAACAGGAATTGAAAAAATTTATCCTGATGCACGTTTTATTTATAAACCCATGGCCGATGGCGGTGAAGGCACTATTGATGCCCTCTTATTTGCGCTGCAAGGTGAAAAAGTAGCGGTGACGGTCACTGGGCCATTGTCGCATCAACGTATCGATACATATTTTGGCTTAATTGATGAAAAGCAAACGGCGATTATTGAAATGGCGAAAGCCAATGGGATTGATCTGCTCTTACCAGAACAAAGAAACCCTTTGCTGACCACAACGCTCGGTACAGGTGAATTAATTAAAGCGGCGCTAGATCATGGGGTAAAGAAAATTATTATTGGTTTAGGTGGCAGCGTCACCAATGATGGCGGAGTGGGCATGGCATACGCCTTAGGCGTACGTTTTTATGACCAACATGGTAAAAACATCACCTTTGGTGGTGGATCACTCCATCAAATTGATAAAATTGATGTTTCTGGCTTAGATACGCGTTTACAACATACCGAAATTTTAATCGCCTGTGATGTAAATAATCCGTTGATTGGGAAAAATGGTGCAAGTTATGTATTTGCGCCACAAAAAGGCGCTAATGCAGACATGGTTGAGTTATTGGAAGCCAATATGCAGCATTATGCCAATTGTTTAAGCAATCATTTTAAGCAAAATTTTCACAATATTGCTGGTGCAGGCGCAGCCGGTGGCTTAAGCACAGGTTTATTGGCGTTTACGAATGCACAAATTTCTGCAGGTGCAAAAACCATTATTCAAGAAATTGAATTAGAAGCCGCAATTGCACAAGCCGATTATGTATTTACGGGCGAAGGTGGCATAGACTTTCAAACGCAATTTGGCAAAACCCCTTTAGCTGTTTCGCAATTAGCGCAGCGCTATCAAAAACCGGTATTTGCCTGCGCCGGTTATATCGGCGCCGAGATTGATCACCTGTATCAACACGGCTTTAGTGCCATTTTTGGAATACTAGATAAAAGTTGCGACCTTGAAACAGCCTGTCAGAATGGCGCTAAAAATTTAGAGCGAACATGTGAAAATATCGCACGTGTGCTGAAACAAATCCATTAGTCGAGTAACGCAGCTACAGGTTGAGATAAATACTGCGCGTATTGGGCTAAGTCGACATTACCGCCGGTTAAGATAATACCGACACGCTTGCCTCGTATTTCATTTGCCCATTGTGATAGTACCGCTAAACCTAAGCATGCCGTCGGTTCGACCACAATTTTCATGGTTTGAGCAAAAAATTGTAGCGACTGAACTAAAGCTGAATCTGAAACGGTTGCAATTTGATGTACATGCTGCTGAATAATTGGAAAGGTCAACTGACCTAAATGTTGCGTTTGTGCGCCATCTGCAATGGTATTGGGTGTATCAATATGAATAATACGGCCTGCGTGTAGTGACTGCTGAGCATCATTACCCAGTTCAGGTTCTACGCCAATGACTTTGCACTGCGGTAACAACGCTTGTGCCGCCAATAAACTGCCAGACAATAAGCCACCACCGCCTAATCCAACAAATAAGAAATCTAAATGTCCAACATCGGCAATTAACTCTTTGGCTACTGTACCTTGTCCTGCAATAATATCGGCATGGTCGTAGGCGGGAATAAGTATTCGTCCCTGCTCGAGTGCAAGTTGACTGGCTATTTGTTCGCGGTTTTGTGTGTAGCGATTATAAAAGACAATATTTGCGCCATAGGCTTGAGTTGCCGAAATTTTAATTGTTGGCGCATCTTCGGGCATAACAATGGTTGCAGAAATATTTAATAGCTTTGCAGCAAGTGCAATACCCTGAGCATGATTGCCAGATGAAAAAGCAATCACGCCCTGTTTTCTTTGTGCTGCATTGAGTTTGCTTAGCGCGTTGAAAGCTCCTCGAAACTTAAAAGATCCTGTACGTTGTAAATTTTCACATTTAAAGAAAATCTCGGCTGAAAACTTCTGATTCAGTCGATGCGACTGCAATACTGCTGTGCGATGTACTACACCGTTAATACGCTGCTCGGCATCTACAACATCTTCAAAAGAAGGCAAGCATGTTGTCGCGTTGGTATCCATTGAACACTCCTGTAATACACGCTAACTGAAGCACTAAATATCTTTAATATATGAATAGACAGTAGTACGGGAAATACCTAACACACTGGCAATGGTATCAATAGAATGCCTTAATTCTAAAAAGCCTTCAGCTTTTAGAACATGTACCAATTCACGGCGGTCTGTGGTTTTTAATGCCTGAACGGTACTGGCTTTTTGTGCTGCAAAGAGTTCAATTCGCTGTCTTAAACCTTCAATGTTGCGAGGATCTAAACATTCTAGTTCGTCATTGACTTGGAACGATGCAAATTGTCCGAGCATGTTTTGTACTGCGGAAAAAACCGATAAATCCACATTCAAACATAATGCTGCTACATATTCACCGGCTTCATTTTTTATGCCAATTGAGGTACTTTTTACTGACCGACCATCTTTAAATTGATTTTTATAGTTAGAAATAATTTGCGGATAATCGGGGTTATTAATACGTTTATATCCAAGTTCGGTGGCAGAACCACCATATTGTCGACCCGACAAATTATTATAAATATTATGAATAGCATGTTCAGGATTACTTAAATCGTGCACAACCACTTCACAAAATGGGCTAAATGTTTGACTTAAACCTTCGCCTATTTTACTGAGCTGCTCTAACAGATGCTGTTGTGAAATCATCTTTTCTGACATTAATGGGGCTAACGCTCTAAAATCAATTATTTATAATTTTAACTATTTTTAGGGTTTGAATATATGGCTTTCTACACTAGAACAACTTTTTGCGTTAAAACGCAGCTATTTAGCACGTTCTAACTTGGTTAATAATGTTGGCCTGTTATATACAGACCAACACAGCATTAAATATTTAACAACTTACCACTTCATTTCGCCGGTATTCACTTTCGCACTAAACTCTAACGTACCTTCTTCAGCCAAATGTGGATATTTTGCTTTCATTACAGCAATGACTGCCGCAGAACCCGTATTGGTTTTTAAGGTGTTTTCAAAATCAGCTAAATATTGATGTGTGAAGTCAATCGCTGCAACACCTTTAGGCATCTCACCTAAATAGTGACCTGGAATAACGGTTTTAGGATGTAACTTTTTCATTTTGGTCAAGGTTTTTGACCATTCTGCACGCGCCTCTTTGGTTTGGGTATCTGCTGTCCATAAGTAAATACCTGAACTCACCCCTACACCACCTAAAAGAACTCGGTCTTTTGGCACCCATAAATAAGCTGCGTATGATTTGGTATCTTTAAATTGAATGCTGTGATCTTCCAATTTAAGCGTTTTTAACGTGGTCGCTTTTGGCACATAAAGCTCGGTTGGTGCGCCATCTTTTAAAATTGGTCCCCAATATGCAATTTTTGCCGCTTTGGTTTGCTCGATATGATCTACAACTTTAGGGGTTGCAATAATTTTGGCTTTTGGAAACGCTTTTACAATGGGTTGTAAACCAAAATAATAATCTGGGTCACCTGCGGTAATCACAATATACTTTAACTGCTTACCACTTTTTTGAATCATATTCACCAATTGTTCGCCATCTTTTACACTTGCCTGTGCATCGACTAGAACGGCATCGTGCTTACCTGTAATTAAGGTTGATGAAACAGGAAACAATCCTTTTTCTTGAGGATTATAAGTTTGATAGCTTAATGGCACAGCAAATGCGGTGGTCGTCAGTACGCTTAAAGCGGTAAAAAGTATTTGTTTTTTCATTATGGCGCTCCATTTTTGGTCGATTTTTGATTACACTCGTTGGTGTAGCGGTTGCTAACACATCGTCGTGAATTGCTAGATGATTTTTATCTTATTACCAAAACTAACTTTAAGTAAGTACTTACCAAAAAGTAAGCTTGCTTAAAAGTCTGAATTTTATCCAACTGAATAAAAACAATATCATCTTATATATTTTTTTAAAATGTTTAATGTCTGTAGATATTGACCTACTTTTTCCTTATACCGAAATTTGCATAACAACTTGTATAAAATTTTTATTTTCAGATGGATATCGACTTTTTTAATGCATATCAATTTTGTCTATGCTGAATATCAGAAAAAAGATGGCGCTTTTGTAAGAAATTTATTCAATTCTTTCAGGTTTTACTAGTTCTAAATCGACATAAGAGGTAACATATTGCGTCTTTAGAATTACTGTGATAGGACTTTCATGCGCGAGTACGCTGTTTTTACTTCAGAATCTGTAAGCGAAGGTCATCCAGATAAAATGGCTGACCAAATCAGCGATGCTATTTTGGATGCCATTTTAAAAGAAGACACTTATGCACGTGTTGCTTGTGAAACATTAGTAAAAACAGGTGCTGTTGTACTTGCAGGTGAAATCACAACAACCGCGAATGTTGATGTTGAAGCAATTGTTCGTCAAACCGTCAATGGAATTGGTTATCACCATTCCGATTTAGGTTTTGATGGTTCAACCTGTGCAGTCATTAACATGATTGGTAAGCAATCTCCTGAAATTGCACAAGGTGTAGATCGTCAAAAACCTGAAGATCAAGGTGCGGGCGACCAAGGCTTAATGTTTGGTTATGCAAGCCGTGAAACTGATGTTTTAATGCCTGCGCCAATTTCTTATGCACACCGATTAATGGAACGCCAAGCGCAGTTACGCCGTTCGGGTGCTTTGCCTTGGTTACGTCCCGATGCAAAAAGCCAAGTGACGTTTGCCTACGAAAATGGCATGCCTGTTCGCTTAGATGCCGTGGTTTTATCCACCCAGCACGACCCTGAAATAACCCAATCTCAGCTTAAAGAAGCCGTGATTGAAGAAATTATTAAACCGGTTATTCCAAGCGAAATGTTCCATGCAGCAACCAAATTTCACATTAACCCAACGGGAATGTTTGTGATTGGTGGCCCAGTGGGTGACTGTGGTTTAACTGGCCGTAAAATTATTGTAGATACTTATGGTGGTATGGCACGTCACGGTGGCGGTGCATTCTCTGGCAAAGATCCATCGAAAGTTGACCGTTCAGCGGCTTATGCTGGTCGTTATGTGGCTAAAAATATTGTTGCGGCAGGCTTGGCAGATAAATGTGAAATCCAAGTCAGTTATGCAATTGGTGTTGCAGAGCCAACCTCTATTTCAATTAATACCTTTAACACCGGTAAAATTGATGATGAACTGATTATTGCCCTTGTGCGTGAACATTTTGATTTACGTCCATTTGGTATTACTCGTATGCTCAATCTTTTACAGCCAATGTATAAGCAAACTGCTGCTTATGGACATTTTGGTCGTGAAGGTTCAGACACCGCATTTACATGGGAAAAAACCGACAAAGTCGATGCGTTGCGTCACGCAAGCGGACTATAATTTTTCCAGATTTAAAAGCCTGCACATGTGTGGGCTTTTTTTATGTACGTTATTCTGAAGGTTTAGTTTTTTCAGTTACATGAAATAAATCTGAAATGACTTTTTGAGGTTCTTCATCATTTTGTTGTAAATAAATTTTTCCGCCAATTATCCCAACCGCCATCACCAAGCAAGTCACAATACAAAAAAACCAAAAGCCAAATGGGCTACGAATTGAATGTGAGCCACATTCTGGGCAAGAGGTATCGGTTGAAGATACAACCGTGTTACAGCACGCACAACGATATTGATACATTTCATTTCTCCTTTTTTGCAATTAGAGCGATGAATGGGTGAATAAATCCTCTGTTATTTAGATTAAGAATTGGTGATAATTTAGTCAATATTTTTTACATAATTAGTCTGGGATATTGAAATATTAACTGCATGTTTTCCACAATTTTTATGCTGACTGATTATCGGCAAATGAAACCATTACACACATGAACTACTCACTGAAAAGAAGATGTACGAATCGCTATTCTTTGATAAAATTAAAGCATTGATGATTGAGAATGTGGCTATGGAAAAATTAATTATAAAAGGTGGTTTTAGAGAGCGTGCCAATCGCTATAAAAAATACCAACAGTCAGAGAATCAGCAAACCAAATTAGAAAACCACACTTACCGCAAATCTACTGAAAAAAATGTTACACCGGATAACCAAGTGTGTAATGAAAAAACTGAATAAATATTGGCTACACTGTTAAAATTAAGCTTGGCAATTATCCACATAAATAACAAACTAAATTCAGTACACGAATGCTTCAAAGTAATAATTTACATAAAAAAATCCGACTTAAATACATAAATGAATGACATTGTCATTACAATCAACCACAAAAGTATAAAATAAAACGAAAAACACAAAGCCATTGAAATAATTAGAATAAAAAAACACCTCACTGAATGTTTTCATTAAGCAAGGTGTTTTTTAGCAAGTGTGGGTTTAAAAATTAAAGCTAACTGATAAAGTTGCAGTACGTGGTGAACCTAAAAACAGATAGTCATCACCTAAATAACCACCGGCATCACGCCAATATTTCTTATTCAATAAATTATCTACATTTAAACGCAGCACAGTTTCATGATTAGACCATTTAAAGTTATAAGCTGCGCCTGCATCAAAAATTGTATAACCTGGCACACTCACTGTACCCGTTTTATTGGCATATTTGCGCGCACTATATTGTAAACCACCCAATACACGTAAGCCCTCTACAGCAGGTATTTCATAAGACAGATGCGTAGCGGCTTTAAATACCGGTACATTTTGACTTTGGTGACCAGTCAATGCATTGGTGCCAATGCCAACTAAACGCGCCTGCGTCCACGATGCCGATGACATCACTGCCAAATGCGAGGTTAAATCGCCACTCACCGCAAGCTCAACACCTCGGTTACGCTGTTTTCCTTGCTGAACAAAATCTCTTGCATCATTAATATATTGGTTATCTTGAGTGAGCTGATAAACCGCTGCAGTAATGAAAAAGTTCTGAAGCTGTTGTTTTACACCAATTTCATATTGTTCCGATTGAATTGGTGCAAGAACTTGATACGCATTATTGGCATTCCACGGTGCTTGTCCACCATCGGCTAAACCTTTGGCATAAGATGCGTAAAAATGGGTATTTTCAAAAGGATGATACATCACTGCAGCTTGAGGCAAGAATTTATCCATTTGAGTATGACGACTCTCAGAACCTTCAGCGTTATACGCTTTTTCGTTTACATGCAGCCATTTTCCACCAACTAAGGTAGACCACTGTGCATTCAACTGAATTAAATCTTGTAAACTGAATGCCGTTTGTTGGTTGTCTAAAGCTTTATAATAGGCACCTAAACTACCTTTAGGTTGAAGATAATCGTTCGTCGGACTATAAATATTTCCCGTCATCGGGTTCTTATTTAGGTCTAAATTATTATTGATCCCTTCATATTGTTTCTGGGTTTTCTGCGTTTGACTTAAACTCATAGTCACACGATGTTCAAGCTTCCCCGTCGAGAAATAACCACTGACATTGGCTTTCATTTGATCGGTACGGCGTCTATCATTTGGTTGTTCATAATCGTAAATATCATACGAACCATCGGCATAGAAACCATAAGGAAAGGCAGAATAGTCATCAATTTTTACTTGGCTATGCGAAGCCGTTAAACTTGCAGACCAATCCTCATTAAACTGATAATTATATTTTAAACTGCTGTTTAAACTGTTGATTGTGACCGGCTTGCTCCAACTTTGGTAACCGAGCGCCCGATCCCATGTGGTATCTGAAGGCACGGTTTGATTATCTAATAATTGGTATCCCGCCACAGACCGCTGTTTCTGACGCTGTGACTCTAAATCAAACTGAAGTTGTGAATGGTCTGAAATGGTCCAATCGAGTGCGACCGAACCGAAAGTTCGCTCGCCATTGCTATGCTCGACATAAGGGCGCAATGCTTCTTGTGCCAAATTCACCCGATAACCAAACTGTTTTTGTTGCCCCAAAAATCCACCAATATCGGTTGAAATACTGCGATTTCCTTCGCTGTTGATATCAAATCCAACCTCATTAACGTCTTTCGGTCTTTTGGTCACATAATTGATCACACCGGCAGGTGTCGACATATCGCTTTGAATTGCAGAAATGCCTTTTAAAATTTCGACTTGTTCTTTGTTTTCTAAGGCAACGTTTTGCTCACCGCGAATCGGCTGACCATTAATTAAATAGCTCGATGCCTGATTCAGTGAAAATCCTCTGGCAACAAAATTTGGATAATAGCCAACGGGAGCATAACCATCGCCCACAGATGCATCATTTTTAACCACATCCGTCAGCAATTTTGCATGTTGATCTGCCATACGTTCTGCTGTAACAACAGAAACAGACGCTGGCGTATTCAGCGATTTTAGCCCTAAGCCAATGATATTTATATTATTTGAAGCATATCGAGAGTTTAATTCATTATTGGCATGAACTGTGATGGTCGATAGCAGCGCTTCATCTTGTGCATGTGCCGATGTTGCGATTGCAATAATAGAAACTAAGATAGACTGATACAGCGTGTGATATTGAAAATGCGCACGATTCATTGCAGTAAAGTCAATAAAAAGAAAGCATATTAAAAGCTTCATTCCAATAAAGCCATAGCAATCTTTATCTATTTTTAGATATTATTTAAGCAAAATATCTTGAATGAGCCGTGCTAATTTTTGTTTAAACTGCTGCCCTTGTACACGGAAAAACCATGCGGTATGTGCAATTAACCAATCCTGATATGCCGCATCTGCATGAGATAAATTGTGTGTAATCGCAACAAAATATTCTAATTCAGACATGGCAAAATCGACATGCACAATTGTGAGTAAGTCTGGCACAATATCGAAGTGTTCAAATGTTTGCATATTGGCCGCATAACCGCGAAGAAATTGCTCTAAACCAACATAATCAATTTGAATGTCATTGCTATTTTTAAGTGCTAACCAATCGATAAAATTACGTTCTATGGTAATGGCAAAATCATAAACCTTACTGGTTCGATCGCATAAACCAAAGTCAATCACTGCTGCAATTTTTGCGGTTTGGTCTTCGGCATCCCAAAGTAAATTCGATGCATGTAAATCGTTATGCGTCCATATTTTCTGGCAGGCTTGTAATGGTTGAACAATTTTTTGATGTATTTGACCTAACTGTAACAATAAGGTTGAATCGAGTGTTTTATCTTTAAAATAATCGCTTAATGCACGACTCGATTCGATTCTTGTTTGTAATGCAGGAACAAGATAGTCACTTTCTAAAAGCTGTTGCGTTGAAACCAAATATCTGGCTGTCCGCCCAACCACAACGTCATAATCCTGTGCGGCAAGATGCAAATTTGCCAACATCGCACCGGTTTGCCAAGCATGTTCGGCATATAAAAAGGGTTTCCACGATGGTGTATCTGCATAGACATCGACAGATGGGCTGTAACGATGTATTTCATAGGCCCAATCGTCCAGTTCTATCGCACTCATGCCAGTATTGGCAATTAAAATTTCAGGAACGCGCAGTTGTTTTTTCGAAAGATGCGAAATAAACAAATGTTCTTGCATTAAATCTTGCGCAGAACGAAAAGAACGGTGACTCCGCTTCACAAAAAAAGTCTGATTTTCAACGCGAATTAAAGCTGCGGATGAAAAAGGACGAGGACTATTCCATGTAATATCGATTGCGCCGTGTAATTGAGGATAGTAAAACTGCAAACGTTGAATATCTGCTGTGTTTAGATTTTCCCAATCTTTGGTTTCTAGCTCGCCATCCATACCATGACCTAAGCTGGTTTCTGTGCTGAGCATCCACTTTTCCAGTATTTTGTCTAGCTGCTATTTTAAAATAGAAATGCTGTTTAAAAATGGTTTAAACGATATTTTTGCTTTAAACACAATAAAAAAACCTGATTTACAAGAAATCAGGTCATTCAACATACTTTTTGATGTTTTTATCGAGATATTTTCGCTACTAAAGTCTTTCACCATATGTATTTTGGTGAAACTTAATGATTAAAACATCTCGAAATTTAAAGGTTATTCACCTTTTTCTAAATATTGTAATTTATCTGCCTTACCGTTCCACTCTTCGCGGTCTGCAGGTTGATCGCCAATTTGAGTAATGTTTGGCCATTTTTCTGCAAGTTCAGCATTGAGTTCAATAAAGACTTCTTGCCCTTCTGGTAATTCATCTTCCGAGAAAATTGCATTTGCTGGACATTCAGGTTCACACAATGCACAGTCAATACATTCGTCTGGATTAATCACCAAAAAGTTTGGACCTTCATAGAAACAATCTACTGGGCAAACTTCAACACAGTCTTGATATTTACATTTAATACAATTTTCAGTGACAACAAAGGTCATGGCGACAGCTACCTAAAAAAACATGTTTTCATTTAATTGGCATATTGTAGGCAAAAATGGTACTAACAAACAATTCCTTTTATTGATATTAGTTATATGAAAATCGGAATAAATACCAAATTTCATTAAATTATTGTTTTTATTTACTTTATTACTATTTATTTTTTATACTTAGCAAAATTTTAGCAAAATTCTAACAAAACCATTTTTAGAAATTTAAAGCAAATTGACCATATTGACAATGATTATTAATACCCTATTAAACCTAACTCATAAAATTTCGAGTGAATAAACATTCAATTTATAGTGCTGACTTAGTACAAAATTATTACGGCAAAATAAATTTGAATTCATGTGCAAATAGCTTGTACTATATTTGCTCAAATACATATCCAAACACGCCGAGTTGCGTAGGAGCTAATTATGTCCAAGAAGTTACCAATCTACTTCTCTGACGATGCCTGGTCATCGCTACAATCTATAATGGGTGCCGATGGCAAGCCCAGCCCAACAATCAATACTATTCTTGAGCTGATTAGCCAACAAAATATATTGGCTAATACACTGAAAATTGTCCCGATCGTTCCTCAATCAAAAGTTAACATTCCTGTTTCACTAGAACGAATTCCTGCTGGACCTGCTTTCGGTACCAAAGACGAGCAAGATAAAGCGCTCGACTTAAACGACTTCCTGATTCATAACCCAATATCGACCTTTATGGCCTATGTCGATAGCGAATCTATGCTTGGTGCTGGTTTTGAGGTGAATGATCCAATTATTGTCGATCGCAGTATTGAAGCCAAGCACTATGATATTGTTGTCGCACTAATCGATAATAAAGATTCCACCATCAAACGTTTAATGATCACTAGTAAGATGTCAAAGTCTGAAATTAAAGAAATCTTTGGTGATGAAAATTATTCGCTCCCCAATATTTGGCTGAAGGCCGAGAATCCCGAATATCAACATATTATTCCTGCAGATGACCAGACTATCTCAGTTTGGGGTGTTATCACTTTCAACTTAAAGCGTATCTATCACCGCGCATAAGTCATAAGAAGAACTAAAAATGAAAAGTGAAAATCAAATATTTGCGTTAGTGGACGTGAATAACTGCTACGTGTCTTGTGAGCGCGTATTTAATCCTTCCTTAAATAATAAACCTGTTATTGTTTTGAGCAATAACGATGGGTGTGCTGTAGCACGCAGCCAAGAAGCCAAAGACCTTGGTGTAAAAATGGCTGTACCGTTATTTCAGATAAAAGACCTGGTTCAGAAATACAATATCCAAGTGCTTTCGAGTAACTATGGATTGTATGGTGAAATGTCAAAGAGATTTATGACATTGCTAGGACAGTACGTTGCACCCGACGAACAAGAGATCTACTCAATTGATGAATGCTTTTTAAGGCTCACAGCCTATTCTGAGTTATTTGATTTAACTGAATACGCCCGCCAAATGAAAGATCAAGCATGGCAATGGTTAGGCTTACCCTGCTGTGTTGGTATTGGTCGATCTAAAACTGAAGCTAAGATTGCTAATCACCTGGCAAAGAAGAACAAATTTTTTAACGGCGTTTGTAATCTAGTAGATATGGATCCATGTTCTGCTGAAGCTTTACTAGCCCAAACAGATGTTAGTGAAGTTTGGGGTGTTGGTCGTCAAATTAGTAAAAAACTTAATACTATGGGCATTACATCAGTCCTCGACCTTATTAATTCCAATTCCCAAGAAATCCGTAAGAACTTCAGCGTGGTGATGGAGAAAACCATGCAGGAGCTACAAGGTATTTCGTGTATTGATATCGAGACAGATAATGTTGCCAAAAAACAAATTATCAGTAGCCGATCGTATGGCAATCCTGTTTGTGATATTGAAGACATCAAATCATCTATACGCCTATATGTGTCGCGTGCTGTAAAACGGATGCGAGAAGATGAATCAATTTGCAAAATGATTGGGGTCTATATAAAAACAAACCGATTTGATAAATCCGAGCTGTACTCACCTTATATTGTGATGCAGATGCATGATCATACCGACGATTTACTCGAGATTACACGTGCAGCAATAAAAGGTATTGATCAAATTTACAAACAAGGCTTCAAATACAAGAAAGCCGGTATTGTGTTGCTGGACATCATTGATAAATCGAAATATTTACCTGACCTGTTTTGCGACATTGCTCATAGGAACGACCGCGAGAATCTATCTAATACTATTGATGCTGTATCTAATCGCTTTGGAAAAAACTCACTGACATTAGGTATTGTAAATAATCAGATTCAGCCTTGGCAAATGACTCAAAATTTAAAATCACCCTCTTATTTAACAAGTTGGCCAGACCTATTCAGAGTGAGATAAAGACCATGCATATATTTAAATTATCAGACAAACAAGTTACGCAAATGCTTATTCCTAAGCGTTTCGTGCCGCCCACTCCGCCTGAGTTGGTAGGTATAAATATGGAATATATTTTTGATAGTGAGGACAAGTTTGAATTAACTTATGATGAACTTGTTGAGATTGTCAGTAAAGCCCGCATGGCTGGACCTAAGTTGGTTCCGGTTATGGGTACTGTCAAGTGAGGTGGAAATTACTTAGTTGCCAATGGGTTGCTGGGTGTTAAGTAAAAATTTAGTCAATACTAATATTTCGCTAAGGGGAACAAAAGTGGAATTCATAAAAAACGAATTTGAAATATTCTGTCTTACAGCAAGAAGGCACCCGAAGATTATTTATCTGCCAATTATCTTTTTTATATTCTGCTTATTTATGCTTAATTTTTTAGATCGTAATCTTGCAAACTATTTAAATAGTACACCAGTAGAAAATCGCATAGATATTTCACAGATTTTTAAGCCGATCGTTATAGAAGTGCACGAGAGAATTAGAAATAAAATTGTTCATAAGTATATGTGCTTTGGTGTTTTATTCCTATTTATCTATGGATATCTTAAAAATAGAAAGAAAGTTTTACGGTATTTTTAAATATAATTAAAATAAAAAGGTATTACCTATTGAAAAAGGTATTACCTTTTGATATTGTTACTACATCAAGACGAGATCGGCTCTCTTGTAAAAAACAAACCAAGTCGCTACTCATAGAGAAAGCGCAGGAGATAAAAAATGAAAGCATTATTTACTGAATTGAACGGTGAAACAGTTCGCTTAGTTGTTAAATTAAACAACTTGTCTACTGGAACTTTAACTTACGGTGACTTTCAAGGTTTTGCACACAAAGCTGGTTCTAAACTTCGCAATGTTCAATTTGTTGACGAGTTCAACAATAACATGGGTCGTGACGGGAACCTCGAGCTAATCAAAGATATTCAGGTTTTTGATGGCGAGTTCAAATCCGTTCTTAAAATTATTGATGTTGACTTTGTTGAAGAAGCGATGACTTTTGTGGTTGAGATTCAAGACAAGCGCATCGTGCAAGTTCAATTTGACCGCAACACAAACCGCTTAGATGCCAACTTTAACACTCATACAGCTCATATCGACAAAGAAAACGATTACGATTACGACCTGAATGAGCTTGAAGAAGCATTATTCACGGACTGGATTCGCACATGCAAACAAATTCAAGATGTTGTTGATCAACTCGATGCTGAATATAACTAACAATACTTAAGCCCGCTTCGGTGGGCAACTTTTTTAGGATAAACAAAATGGCAAAACGCACATCTTTCCACATTACAGAGCAATCCGAAAAGATTGTTGCTGAAAATGGTGATCAAGCCAAGCGTATTAACTTCCTAATTGCTGTAGCTGATGCTCTCCAGGAATCTCCTGTGCTTAGCTACGGCGAATGGATGGTTGTTTGCGCTGCTGCGAATGGTTTTGACACAAAATACAGCGCGGGACTAGATTCAATTCTTTATAGTTTTGCTACTGGTATTCCATACGCTGCTATTTTTGGCGATGAATTTGATGCAATTGACAAAAAGGATGTTGCTCAAAAGTTCTATGCTTTGCCAAAGAATCAGCAAGTTTTTGCATTCGAATTAGCTCGTAAATTTTGGCTGCCAAAAGACAAACCTGTTTCTTCATATCTAGATTGGTTGCAAGAAAATGGCGCAAACATTAAATAAGAAAGAACCGCGAACTTTTGAGGTTATATTTTTTGAGTTCTTTAATATGTGGAGTCCATCAGTTGTGCCAAGAAGCAGGTATAACATGGTCAGCACTTATGAGTCATACATTCACAACTACCTAGGTGATCTGACACTTGCAGAGATTGACCATTTTATAGTTTTGCAGCCAATTCGTGTTTTGGAAATGCAAAACAAGACGAGAACATCTGTTCGTGTTAGACAGATTATTGCACGCGTATTTGATTATGCGTTTTATCTTGGTGAGTGTAGCCACAACCCAATGAATATTGTGCTAAAAGTAACGCGAAAGCACACTCAAAAACG
Source organism: Acinetobacter sp. MD2(2019) (assembly GCF_035615615.1). NCBI lineage: Bacteria > Pseudomonadati > Pseudomonadota > Gammaproteobacteria > Moraxellales > Moraxellaceae > Acinetobacter > Acinetobacter sp. MD2(2019). The sequence continues at coordinate 31,747 of NZ_VTDU01000024.1, forward strand.
ATACCCTTTCGTTGATCCCATTTATTTGCCTGATTTTTTCAGGCAGATACAGTCTAAAAATTTAGATAAATGTCATCTTATCGCATTATTTTGTATAGTTTTCACAGCTTCGAGGTCAGGCGAGGTTTTTGGAATGCAATGGAATGAATTGGATTTTAATTCAAGAATATGGAGAATTCCTGCGGCGAGAACAAAGACAAGGATTGATCATGAAGTCTTCATGTGCACTCAACTTGTTGATCTGTTGGAAGGTTGGAGAGCAGAGTGCCCATCAGAATACTATGTTTTCCCTTCTAGATATGTGTGTAAAAATGGTGAGCCTATCACAGGGGCAAGCTTAAGACATGCAATCCTAAGGACGAAATTTGCAAGAAAGCAAACGCTCCATGGGTTTAGGCATATCTTTTCTACGTACTGTTACGAATCAAACCTTTGGCGAGATGATGCAATTGAGCTATGTATTGCCCATAACCCAATGAGCAATAACTATAAATTCTCAAAACGCTTCTACAATCACGCTAAATACAAAGAAGAAAAAGCCCGACTTATGCAGTGGTACGGTGATGTTGTAGAAGGGTGGATTTTTGCTTGCGACAATGAAATCATTCCTATTTAACCCCTCAATCGAGGGGTTTTTTATTTCCAGGCCAACTCTCACTCAATTTTTCTTTATCAATTCGCTCTGCATCAGCGTATCCTGCCATTTTTGAATATTCTGTGACGCAGCTTTCGAGTACGTCACTTGCTGTATTTGAGTATTCAATGATGGTTTCTTTGTTAACTGTGGGCATAAGTGAGCTAAATCAAACAGCAAATCAGAATCCACCCTCGTTATTGTCTGATATTCAAAATGCCACGACCGCAGAAGCATTAGATGCACTGGAAGCAACTGCATACAAGCGTAATCCTGAAATTGTACCCACTCTTTTGGACGAAATTAAAAAGAAACGTGCAGCTCTAAATTCACAACAAGAAGGTGATGCCGCATGAAATTTAGTTACTCGTCGCAAAGTCGTAAACTTATCGTCTACGGCGGAAAAATGGAACACCACTTTGAAATTGTAAACGCATCTGAAATTGATGATTTTTCGGAGAATGAATAATGACTTGTTTGATCAAAGTTTCTGAGTTCATTAAACGTGTTTATGGTGAAGAAGATTCCACACCTCCAACACCACAAACGATTACGCGTTCATGTCGATTAGGTGAATTACCTGCTCGACAAATAAAACGCACTTGGTACATCGACTGGGAAAGCTATCAACGCAGAACAGGTGATGATTTAGTCGATAAAGTACTTATGCAGCGATAAACCATGGCACGACCTCGTATTAATAAAAACAGAGATTTGCCTGCAAATCTTTATAGAAACGGTAGCGGATGGCGCTACCGACATCCTGTTACCGGTCTATTCACTAGCATTGGTACCGATAAACAAAAAGCGATCAATGCTGCTAGAAAACTTAATGACTTATTAATCCCCAATAACAATCTAATCACAAAAGTGATTGGTGAAGGGATGACTTTCACAGAAGTTGCAGATGATTACCTTGCACAGAAAACCAAGAAAAATGGAAAACCATTATCTTCAACCACTATAAATGGATATACCTGTGCGATAAATAAAGGAAAAAAATTATGGGCTAAAATGCCACTCGATAACATTACCTTATTAATGGTTAGTCAGTTACTAGATAGTATGTCAGTTAGCGCAAGTAATCACTGTAGGATAGTTCTAATCGGCCTGTTTGACTATGCGGTTAGCAAAGGATTGTGTCCTGATAATCCAGTAACTAAAACCCTGTCTAAAGGATACGTTAAAGCACGCAAGCGCCACACGATTGATGGACTGATAAAAATACGCAGTGCCTCACCATTTTGGCTGCAAAATGCCATAGACCTTGCCATGCTCACCGCCCAACGGCGTAGTGACATTTTAAAAATGAAATGGTCAGATATTAGAGATGGCTATTTGCATGTGGTTCAGCAAAAAACTACCGAAGAATCTGATGATGAATTTGAAACTTTAGAAGGTGCGGGCTATATCCGAATTAAAATTACACCAGAACTGCAAAGCATTTTAGATCGCTGCAATGACGGTGTAGAAAGCCCGTTTATTATCCATAGAGTTCCAGATCCACGCGGGCGGCACAGTTCTGGCACCAGAGAGCATCCAACCCAGGTAGATTTGAAGTATTTAACCTATGTCTTCAAAAATGTATCAAATGAGTCAGGAGCATACCCTAAGTATTCAACATCTCAAATGCCAACATTCCATGAGATACGAGCTTTAGCATTATTTTTACACAAGAAAGAAAATAAGTCTGGGCAAAAAATTGCAGGCCACAGTACGTCAAGAATGACTGAACATTACGAGTCTGGACACGATATTATTTGGAATGATGCTACACCTGGAATATTATTACCCTATTCATTAACTTGACTTAAATGACTTAGTAAATTATAGCAAAACTGTTTACTAAGTCATTGTTTTCTTTACTTTCAATTTGTTCAAAATTTTCAACGCTGTTTAAATTTAAAAATACAAATTATCATTAAATAACAATAATTTATGCAATTTAATCCATATTAGTTATATGAAAATCGGAATAAATTTAAAAATAGATTAAGTGGTTGTTTTTATTTATTTTATACCTATCTATTTTTTACCCACCACAAAACTATCGCAAAACTATTTTTGGCATTTTGCATAAAATTGACCGAATTGACAATGATTATTAATACACTAGTGCTTCAATCTCATGAATATTGAGTAGATAAACGTTGATATTAATGACGTGAATTTGATGGAAAATAAAAACCGCCCGAAGGCGATTTTTATCTAACTTCTAAATCTTTATGTTTCCAAGAGCGATTACGATGGTATGAGAAACTCATGCTATCACTTTCAAGAGTTCTTTCTTGATGGTTAAGTTTTTCAATCATTTCCATTAGAGCACCACCGCCATGGGCTTGCTCTTTATATAATGCCCTTAATAAAAGTTCAGCAGATTTTGTTATTTTACCTCGATCACTCTCCCAATTACGGACTGTTGACTCATCGACTTGTAAAATTCCTGCTAAATTTTTTTGTGAAAGATTTAACTCTTTGCGTAAAAAACGGATTTCTTCACCATTAAGTTCTGGTTTTTCATTAATCAAGTATAGACCGATTGTTTTATGGAGCTCATTTACAGATGCAATTGATACCAATTCACCATAAGCTTCATCATGCTCAATTTCAAAACCATCAATAAGCCAAACATTGCTTAAACCACACTCTTCATAGTGATACATAACTGTGCCTATTCTTTAAATGTAGTAACAACAATAGAAAAGTCCCCATTTTCACAGACCTTAATTACAACAGTTGTTGTAATTATCTCGCCTGCTGTACGCACTGATACATTCAACTTACAATCACCACGAGTATCTGCATATGGGCCTTCTATAATATCTCCATGCTCAAAACAACAAATAATTTGCTTAAGCGAGATATTGCGCTCTTTCATTCTTTCTCTTGCGTGTGCTGAGAGTTTAATTTTTCTAGTGTCTTTTGCAATTTCCCTAAGCTTACGCTTAGCTTCAATTTCGGTTAAACACATACATGGACACTTTGAAAATTAGTGGAGTGAATTGCGCATAACCGCTAATTATTAGCGGTATGTGCGGACTATATTATATTAAGAATATTCGGTCAATTAGTTTTCGTCACCATATCTAGCGTAATATGGCTAGCTCTTTACTGATTAACTGCGTTAAATGTTATCGTTTTACATAAAAACCCACTCAAAAGTGGGTTTGTTTGGTGATAAAAAGCACCTCTAGTTACTTTATTCTAGGGTCTGTTGAGAATTACCTAGAGTTAATTACACTTGCACAGAGCGAAATCATTGCAGAGAAACTACTATCCGTTTTATCACTACGCATCGCAATCCGTTTAAATTCTTTTAATTTGCAAAAGTAATTCTCGATCAGATGCCGCCATTTGTACATCTCTTTATCAAAGTCACGCTGAGTTTTCCGATTTAATTTGGGTGGAATAACCGCTGTTACATTCTTATCATTTAATTCTTTAAGCAACCAATCGGCATCAAAAGCTTTATCTCCCAATAAAGCTTGAAAATCTACATTTTCAATTAATGGTTTAACTTCAACTGAGTCATGTTGTTGCCCAGGCATTAAACGAAATTTAATCAAGTTCCCTAAACCATCAACCAAAGCTAAGATTTTAGTGGTCATTCCTCCACGAGATTTACCTATCGCTTGATTATAGGTCCCCCTTTTGCACCTTGACCATGGCGATGAACTCTTACAATCGTGCCATCAATCATGGCATATTCCAAATCAATATCATCATTGACTGCTGCAAAGATTTTTTCAAATACACCTGCTTTTACCCAATCACGATATCGTTTAAAAACAGTATTCCACTTACCAAATTCTGGAGGTAAGTCTCGCCATGGACTGCCTGTGCGGGCAATCCATAGCACTGCTTTAATAAATAAACGGTTATTGGTGCCACTACGTCCACGATCTGTGCTTTTACCCAAACAGTGTTGTGACATTTTTTCCCATTGGGAATCAGTGAGTATGTATCTATCCATCTAAATATTTTCATCTTTTTTAAATAAATAGAATCAATTCTCAACAGACCTTAGTATTACACAACATTTTATGCTGATTACGATAAAATAACCACCTTATAATTACTCGAATATATAACTGAATACCAAAAACTCAAGACATAGGCTTTACTGTAAAAAACTGATTTTATCAACCTTTAGGTGTATTGGTGTCTTAAGTAGTCAGCTATAGTCCATGCTTGATTAGACTCTATCGCTAAACAGAAGTAAGATATCATTTACCTCTGCTTTAAACCAACGGAGGGCGTTAAGAAGCAATCAACCACTTATTATTTTCGTCCAAACATATGCTTATCTAAACCTCACACGAATGTCATTTTTCTCTTGGTTAGGAAAAACGAGAGTCTTTCTTACTAGATCTCTTGCATAAATCAAAAAACGACCAACCTTATGATCATTTTTTACTCTCTTTGGTCGCCAAATTTAGCTATAATCTTTGCATGAAATACATCCATGTTAAAACATTGTCTGAAAGCCAATTTAAGCGTCTAGTCGGCGTAAAAATCTCAACTTTCTCAGAAATGCTTGATATCTTAAAAGAAGCTCAAAAGATCTCTGGGCGAGGTCGCCCATCTCGCCTGCCCCTTGAAGATCAATTGCTCATGGCCTTAAGTTATTGGCGTGAATATAGAACACTTTTCCACACAGCAATGAGCTACGGTGTTCATGAATCTAGCGCGTCTAGAATCATCACTAAAATTGAAAATATTCTCATAAAATCAAAGAAGTTTCATTTACCTAAGAAATTACCACAAGGACAAGGAATTGATTGGGAGGTGATCGTTGTTGATGCCACTGAAATGACGATAGAGCGTCCCAAAAAAACAAAAGAAATTTTATAGTGGAAAGAAAAAGCGTCATACGATTAAAGCACAGCTAATGGTTCACTATGTATAGCTAAAAATATAAAGTTTGCTACACTATAAAAAAACCTACTAGCTGCTGTTATGCCTAAGCCATATTCCAATGATCTTCGCCACAAAGCTCTGAGCTACTACAAAGAATGCCAGAATAAATCTAAAACTTGTATCATTTTTAAGATCGCAAGAACCACTCTAGATCTATGGATCAAACTTGAAAAGCATCAGGGCAATGCAAATAGACCTCATCCAGACAAAGCAGGTCGACCCTATAAAATTAAAGACTTACAAGCGTTCAAAAGCTTTGTTGAAACAACAGCATTTTCACAGGCTAAAGATCTAGTGCCATTATTTGAACAAACATTTGGT
>NZ_VTDU01000025.1:0-33673 GCF_035615615.1 Acinetobacter sp. MD2(2019)
CTTCCATTTGTAGAACGTTGCCGTACTCATACCGTGTTCACGACAAAGATTCGGTACAGGCGTGCCAGATTCAGCTTGTTTTAAAATACTCATGATTAAACTGTCTGAATATTTTGATGTTTTCATAGAAAATCTCCTTGGACAAAGGTTAATCGATTTTCTACTTTTAAACTCGCTTAATTTGCGGGAGCATTACCGGTCTACATCATTAAAGCAGTTTTCTAAAAACACTTTAATATTCGGATCTGATGCTTTACTTGAAGCAATATTTTCTTCGATCGAATTTAAAATTCTTGATACCTGTTCAACTTGTGGTTCACAATAAACGAGTTGAGATTCTAGGCTTGCATGGTGCAAGGCATTTCTTCTAATAATTGGATCTATATTGGCATCTTTGAGTCTTTGACCATATGCATGTCTATGACCATGTGGGCTAGTTCCATTATTTTTAGCTGAAGTTAGTCCAATTTTTTTAACTGCATTAGCGTGATTTTGATAGTAGGCTGAAATTGATAAAGGTAAACCAATTGTTTCACCTGATAATGTGATAAATGCGAAAGGATGATTCTTTTCAATCTCTCTTATTTGTACTAGGTATAATTTCCATAGCTTATAAAACAATTGCCCATAAATTTGGGGAAACCATTGCACTGTTATAAATTTTTCTTTTTCACTGTCTAGTTTACGAATTTTCCAACCTGCTCTATAAGTTCTATCACTGACCTTATTGCGTGGCAATAGACCAAATTTGCCTTTGAGATAACTTTCTCTATGTGGTCTTTGTACCTTGCCACTGACGTTGTTCCAATCCTCTGGTGCAGTTCCTTCTGAGGGGTGATAGATTCTTACAAGAGCAGTTTCGATATGTTTTTCTCTGTATAAAATTGGATCTAAAGTTACATCTGATAAATATAGATGGAATGGTTCACTAGTTCTTAAACCACCGCCATTGAGCAGTAAGGTAATTAAAATATCTCTAATATTTAGTTTTTCAAAAACTGATAATGAATGTTCATTTCCATAATTTGTAAATCCTTCAAATAATAATTGAGTGAAATATTTATCAGGAAAGAATTTCACAGGATCTAGGTGTGAGGATAGGTTGCGAGTTTGTTGAGAAAATCTAGTTCTTTTAGAAAGGGCTTGTGCTGCATTTTTATCCCAAGTATGTGCTAAAAAGGAACGATTATGCTTATGATGCCATGCACCCCAAAATAACTTTTCTTCATAGCTACTGCTAGGTATAGAGGGATTAATACTTTCAAGATTTTTATTTTCTGAAATCCAATCAAAATAATCTGTTAATGAATTAATCAGACTATTTGCTGTCGTAATTTTTCTAGGTTTCCAATAAAGTTTAGATGGATCAAATCCATCTAAACCAATACTGCCAGTGTATAGTTGTTGAACAAAAACTTTGAATAATTCTTTTGGGGTGCTGAGAGTTTGAAAGTTTACTTCTAAAAAATTTAAAAATAATTTTATGGCTGTTATGTGTTTTTCCATCCAGCTTCTGCTACGTATGTGGCTATGATCAAGAAAAAACTCAACGAAAGAATCTATGACCCCATACTCCGTTAAAAGTACTGGAATTTCAGTGTAGACACCTGTTCTACTTCTATAGACTTTTGCGTTCAATCTAACCAAGTCCATTGCAATGTCCTTAGATTATTTGATTATGGTTTCACTTAGAATATAACCTTTATTTTGAACAAAAAAAGATCTGTTTTGTTAAGAACAGATCTTTTTTGATTAGGTTTGATTATATGATTTCACTAGGTATATCTTTATTGTCTGTTTACATTTAAACCATTGATTAATATCAATATTATTCGACCGTCACTGATTTTGCTAAGTTTCTAGGCTGGTCAACATCGGTGCCACGTAACACCGCAACGTGGTAAGATAATAACTGCACAGGCACGCTATAAATAATTGGCGCAAGCCATTCATTAATACTTGGAATGTTCACCACATGTTGGCGTTCTTTTTCCTTAACGCCGCTATGCTCATCCGCAAATACAAATAATTCACCGCCACGCGCTTGCACTTCTTCCATATTCGACTTTAATTTATCGAGCATGTCATCTTTCGGCGCAAGAATCACCACAGGCATTTCATTGTCTACCAGTGCAAGAGGGCCGTGCTTTAATTCACCAGCGGCATAACCTTCAGCGTGAATATAAGAAATTTCTTTCAGCTTTAAAGCACCTTCTAAGGCAATTGGAAAATGCGTTCCACGGCCTAAGAATAAGCAATGTTGCTTTTCAACAAACAATTCAGAAAGACGCAAAATTTCGTTATTGTGCTGCAAAGTATCTAAAACAACTTTTGGACAGTGCCACAATTCACGGGTAATTTCTTCAATTTGTGCGGCAGATAAACGCTGCTTCACTTCACCAATTTTAAGCAATAGCAACATCAGGGCCGCCAATTGTGTGGTGAAGGCTTTGGTCGATGCAACACCAATTTCAGGGCCAGCCAAAGTTAATAAATGGTGATCCGTTTCGCGGACCATCGATGATGTAGCGACATTACAAATGGTCATGGTTGCAATGTTTAAGCCTTTTGCAGCCGCACGTTTTTGCGTGTCGCGTAATGCTGCAAGCGTATCTGCTGTTTCACCCGATTGAGAGATACACACATATAGAGTACGGTTGATAATCACCGGTGCGCGGTAGCGGAATTCACTGGCAATTTCAACTTGGCAGGGTACATCAATCAGTTGTTCTGCCCAGTATTTGGCAATCATGCCGGCATGATAACTGGTACCACAGGCAATAATTTGAATTTGTTCGATATTTTTGAAATCGACTTCGGCACTAGCCAAGAAATCTTCACGCAGTGCATTGCCATTGAGCGCTTGAGAAATGGTTTGTTGCAACGCTTCAGGCTGCTCATAAATTTCTTTAAGCATGAAATGCTTATATTCACCTTTCGATGAATTGCTTACGGTCGCATCGAGCTCTTTGGTTGGGCGCTGAATTGGGGTTGTGCCATGGGCAAAAATTTCAATCGAGGTGCGCGTTAAACGGGCAATATCACCTTCTTCAAGGTAGATAAAACGATTGGTAATGGGCAATAGTGCCAATTGGTCAGAACCAATAAAGTTCTCGCCAATACCGACACCAATCACCAAAGGTGAACCTTCACGAACAGTAATTAACTCATTTGGAAAGTCTGCATGTACAATTCCAAGAGCGTAAGCACCTTTTAGTTTAGGCACAATGCTTTGCACTGCACCAAGCAGAGTGGTTGTGGTTTTTAATGCCTCAGCAACCAAATGCGCCACCACTTCGGTGTCGGTTTGCGAGGTGAATACATAACCTAAATTTTGTAAATGTTCTTTAAGCTCGGCATAGTTTTCGATAATACCGTTATGCACCACAGCCACTTTATCTGAAACATGCGGATGCGCATTATTTTCAGTCGGTTTACCGTGTGTTGCCCAGCGTGTGTGCGCAATACCTAAACCACCTAAAAGCTGATGCGATTGAACTGCTTCTTCTAAATTGACCACTTTACCGACACGGCGCTCACGAAGCACTTCACCTTGGTGAACGACCGCTAAACCGGCAGAATCATAACCACGGTATTCAAGGCGTTTTAAGCCTTCAATTAAAATTTCACAGATATTTCGTTCGGCAACGCCACCAACAATACCACACATAATAAATTCCTCTTATTTTTTAGCCTTTTGGGGACGTTGATAATTTGATTTCTCAATTTGCACCGAGCGCTCAAATGCCAATGTATTTTCTGCAACATCGCGAGTAATCACCGAACCTGCACCAATGGTCGCGCCATTCGCGATTTTGACCGGTGCCACTAAAGATGAGTTGGAACCAATAAATGCTGCATCACCAATAATGGTTTTATGCTTATTTGCGCCATCGTAGTTACAGGTGATGGTGCCAGCACCAATATTTGAACCTGCGCCAACTTCGGCATCGCCTAAATAGGTAAAATGATTGGCTTTTGAACCGAGTCCAATGCTCGAATTTTTAACTTCAACAAAGTTGCCAATATGCACCTCAGCCGCCAATTTTGCCCCTGGGCGCAAACGTGCAAATGGACCAATTTGCGTGTTTTCACCGACAATGGCATCATCAAAAATACTATACGGTTGAACTTTGGTACCCGCCGCAATTTTGCTGTTTTTAAGGATACAACCTGCACCCAGCTCGACATTGTCACCTAGCTCGCAGTCACCTTCGATAATCACGTTAATGTCGATACGCACATCTTGTCCAACTTTCAGCGAACCTCGTAAATCAAAACGTTTTGGATCACTAAAAGTAACACCTTGACGCATGAGTTCTAAGGCTTGTTGTGCTTGGAAATCACGTTCAAGCGCTGCCAATTGGATGCGGTCATTCACGCCTTCCACTTCAAAGGCAAGTTCAGGTTGAATTGATGCAATTTCAAGACCATCGGCAACAGCCATCGCTACGATGTCGGTTAAGTAGTATTCGCCTTGTGCATTATTATTAGATAAACGCGGCAGCCATTCATGCAACTTGGCATTGCTGACACAGTAAATACCGGTGTTAATTTCTTGAATTTGACGTTGTGCATCGCTGGCATCTTTATGCTCAACAATGGCTTGAATTTTGCCATGTTCACGCACAATACGCCCATAACCACTTGGATTATCTACGGTTAAAGTAATCATGCCGATGCCTGTTTCACGTGAAACATCTAGCAATTGTTCTAATGTTTGCTGGCGAACCAAAGGGACATCGCCATATAAAATTAACGACATGCCATCTTTGGCTAAAACAGGCAACGTCATTTGTACTGCATGACCAGTACCCAGCTGTTCGGCTTGTTCAACCCATTCAATATTTTCGCTTTGAAACGCTTGTTGTACAAGGTTTCCGCCGTGACCAAAAATGGTAATAATATTTTTTGCTTGTAATTTTTTTGCGGTATGGATGACATGCCCAAGCAAGGGTTGTCCTGCAAGCGGTTGAAGCACTTTTGGCAATTGCGAGCGCATGCGAGTACCTTTACCCGCAGCCAGAATAATTACAGTAGTTGACATAGTAACCTACTTAAATGGCGTTAAACACCAGAAAGCAATAGATAAATAAGAATACATAATGCAGCCCAAAGGCCTGCAATTATGTCATCAAGCATAATACCGAAGCCGCCTGCGACTTTTTGGTCTGCAATGCGAATTGGCCACGGTTTCCAAATATCGAATAAACGGAACAGTGCAAAGCCAATTACAATCCATTTTAACTCAATTAGATTAAAATAGATTAAAGGAAGTAAAGTAATTGATTGACCAGCAAATTCATCCCAAACAATGCGTCCATCATCGTGAACATCAATGATGTCTGCCGTCTTTTCACAAATCCAAATACCGACCAAAGACATGGCAATGATTACAACCACTGAACCGCTAAAGCCAAAGGCTAACCACAGTGGAATAAACAGTAATGCAAATGCTGAACCAAAGGTGCCTGGTGCTTTCGGGGCAAGTCCTGAACCAAAACCCACGCCACAAAACACAACTAAACGCTGCGCCCAAGACATTTTGTGAAAGCGAATTTCAGGTTTATGCAAAGTGTTGGTATCCCTGTAAAGCTAAATCTTGTTGTTGCCCTTGATAGCAAAATTCTAAGCCTTGAGATGCTTGGATTTCTCCAATGATGCTAAGGGATGTCGTTGGATTTTGTAATAAAAATTCGGTATATTTTTGTGGTGAAATGGTGAAACACAGTTCGTAGTCATCGCCGCCAGCCAACGCATATTGCCATTGTTCGGCTAAAGCCAAGTTGGATAATGCCGCATCTATCGGAAGTTGTTCTAAGTGAATGCAAGCACCTACTTTGGAAGCATTAAGAATATGCCCTAAATCTTGAACTAAACCATCTGACACATCAATCATGCTTGACGCAAATGAAATCAGGGATTGTCCGAGTGCACAACGTGGGGTTGGATAATCTAAACGGTGTTGTAGTGGATGGCCTAAATGCTTTAACGCATACGCTGCATCACCCAGTTGACCACTCACCACAATATAGTCACCCACTTTTGCGTCGTGTCTGCCAATGGCATGACCGTGGGGTACCCAGCCTAAGGCCGTGACAGTAATAGTTAAATGTGGACTTTGGGTGGTATCGCCACCAATCAGTTGTACGTTATAGGGGGCACAACAGTCGAAAAGACCTTGAGCAAAGTCGTGAAGCCATGCTTCATCGGCAGAGGGGAGGCTAATTGCCAATAAAATACTGTGTGGGGTGGACCCCATTGCGGCTAAGTCAGATAAATTAACCGCCACACTTTTCCAACCAATGGCGTGTGCCGAGGTTGAAAGCGGGAAATGCCGACCGGCAATTAAGGTGTCGGTACAGATCACCAATTGCTGCCCCACAGGGGGGGAGAGCACAGCCGAATCATCTCCGATTCCCAATTCAGTTTCACTTAAGTTTAACTGTTGTGTTTTGAAATATCGGTCAATAATTGAAAATTCGGCCATACAAGGTGCTCAATTACGCTTCTTTTTCAGCTTGGCGTAATGTTTGTGCCAAACGGTCTAATACACCATTAATGTACTTGTGACTGTCTGCACCACCGAAGTGTTTAGCCAGTTCAATCGCTTCATCCAGCACCACACGATAAGGAATTTCGACATGGTTGCGTAACTCGTAAGCACCTAAACGTAAGGTTGCCAGTTCAACGCCGTCTAAAGCGCTCACTTCGCGATCGAGCACAGGAATAAGTAACGTATCGAGTGCTTCGTGATCTGCAATCACTTGGGTAAGAAGTTCGTGGTAGTAGCCTAAATCGACTTTATGCATGGCATTTTCAGCACGCGTGCGCGCTTCAATTTCATGCACCGAGTTTTGGCTCATCTGCCATTCATAAATACCTTGAACAGCAAAACGACGTGCTTTACGTTTTGCTGCATATACTGCTTGTAATGTTTGAGACATGAATTAAATAGCCTTTAGCAAGTTCACCATTTCAATGGCTGTTAAAGCAGCTTCGCTACCTTTATTGCCCGCTTTGGTGCCTGAGCGTTCAATTGCCTGTTCGATGCTATCTGTTGTGAGAACACCATTAATCACAGGGAGACTTGCATCTAAACCAACAACTCCTAATCCTTTGGCACATTCGCCTGCCACAAAGTCAAAATGTGGTGTACTACCACGGATGACTGCCCCTAAGGCAATAATGGCATCGAATTGTGCTGAATTTGCTAATTTTTTTGCAACAACTGGCAATTCCCAAGCACCCGGAGCATGAATTACCGTGATGTTGTCTTCTGCAACACCATGGCGTTTGAGCGTATCAATCGCTCCTTCCAAAAGATGCTCAACGACAAAACTGTTGAAACGTGCAACTAAAATCGCGTAACGACCTTCACTTGCCAGATGTAATAAACCTTCAATACGGCGAATTGCCATAGCAACCTCGATTATTTTCCAAGAGCATTTTCAGCAGAAATATATTCCACTACTTCTAAATTAAAACCTGAAAGGGCATTAAAACGTAAAGGTGAACTGAGCAAGTTCATTTTTTCCACGCCTAAATCACGTAAAATCTGTGCGCCAACACCAATAGTTTGATACTGGTGTGAAAGTGCCGCATTCGATTTACCCATTTTAGGGTGACTGAGCGCCTCTAAAGCAGAACCTAAATCGGGTAATTTTTTCTGACCAATCCAAACCAAAACACCGTGTTCGCTGTTTGCAATGGTTTGTAAGGCACGATCAAAACTCCACGCCAATTCGCCAGAAGGTTTTCTCAATTTCAACAAATCGCGAGTGGGATTAAATCCATGCACACGAACTGTCGCCACGCCGTTTTTGGGTTCACCTTTCACAAATGCCAAATGAAGATCTGGGCTGCCTTGTTCTTGATAACGATAGAGCTGGAATTCTCCATATTCGGTATCAATGGTTTCGGTGCTTAATCGTTCAACGGTTTGTTCGTTGGTCATCCGATAATGGATGAGATCGGCAATTGTACCAATTTTTAAGCCATGTTTCTCGGCAAATATTTCTAAATCTGGACGGCGCGCCATGGTGCCATCTTCTTTAATGATTTCACAAATCACCGATGCAGGCTCTAAACCGGCTAAACGGGCTAAATCTGAACCAGCTTCGGTGTGACCCGCACGGTGTAAAACGCCGCCCGGCTGCGCCATGAGTGGGAAGATATGACCCGGTTGAACAATATCGGTCGGTTTTGCCGCGGCTGCAACTGCAGTACGAATGGTATGCGCACGTTCGCTTGCAGAGATTCCGGTGGTAATTCCATCGGCAGCTTCAATGGACAATGTGAAATTGGTGCCGTGTTGCGCGCCGTTTTGATCGACCATCAGTGGTAGATTAAGCTGATAACAGCGCTCTTTACTTAGCGTTAAACAGACTAAACCACGAGCATGAGTGATCATAAAATTAATGTCTTCAGCGCGGACATGTGCCGCGGCCATGACTAAATCACCTTCATTTTCACGATCTTCATCATCCATTAAGATGACCATTTTACCTGCGCGGATATCTTCGATCAGTTCTTCAACCGTATTGAGCGCCATCCTTTTTCACCTTAATTTAATTTCTATGCATGCCGAACATGTCATTTTATTGCGCTTATATTAGCAATTTTTGATTGCTTTTGCCTATGTTTATCTCTGTAACCGAGCGTTGTAATTTGCGTGCCTCGGCTGATTAATAACAGCAATGCGCATAAAATCAATCCCCAGTTGCTGCTAGGTGGGCAATCAAAAGCCATTTGGGCTGTTTCGATAATAAAAAACCCTGCGCTTGTGCACAGGGTTTTTAACAGTTACGCAATACTATTTAAGCTGAAAATATAACGCTTACTTTTTGCTTTTTAAGATTTCGGTGCGTAGATTTTGTGCAACTTCAGCACATTCAGCGTTCATGCCGTTAATGATAAAGGCATGTCGGGTCAGTAAATTGGTTGGATTTGGAAAAGCAATGAGCTGATAACATTCACTGGCTTGCTTTAACAAGTCATTGTTTAAGTACAGCGCACTTTCTTTGGCTGCCAATTGTTGGGTTAAACGGGTGGCTGCTTGTATGGCATCAAGTTGCATGCCTTCAACCATACTTGAGATTGCCGAACGAGTTTGTAAAACAAAGCGTTTGTCTTCGCGGTAGCGTTTATACAACACCTCCGACAACAATTGGAAAGTTGTTGCAATCATCAATAAACATTCTGTGGCTTTAGGATAATTGCTACTGATACTTAAACTGGCGCCAGTATGGTCAAAAGTTTGTTCAATATTGAAATTACTGGCACTCAGATGATAATGCTGCGCACAAAGTTCGGTACTTTTTTTCAAAAACAGTTGGCACAAATTAAAATAGGGAATAGAAACCGTTGAACTGACACCATCTAAAAGTTGTTTTGGGTCATAGAACTGAATATTCAGTGCGATTAAATCGGTTGCTAAATCTTGTTCGTCTTTGAGCTTACGTGGTTGCGGTGTAGGCTTTTTCGGTTGTTGTTGCAACTGCGCGATTGCCATTGCCGTTTGGTTTTTTTCTTGCTCAAGGGCTTGGGTCAGTGTTTGAATTTCATGTTTTAAGCGAGTTTCATTGTTAATACGCGCTAAATATTCGCTACGACTTGGTCGGGCAATCGCACGATAAGCCAGCCACAACAGCACATGTAAAAATAATGAAACGAAAATCGCGAGCCATTCGCTACGCAAAATTTCACCAATACTTGGCTGAATAAGCGTAACTTCGACACTGCCAATCTTTTTCTCGTTTTGTAGTGCATCGCGGGTAAAGACTTCGCCCGAGCGTGTCTTGTATAGACCATCGGTTGCCAAGACCTGACTGTTCACATCTAAAATACGAATTGAAGCAATGCTTGGATTGGTTTTATAGCGGTCAACCAACAGCGCCAAAGAGACACGGTTCGGTGGATCCATTTCATGCAAACTTTCTGTAACCAGTTGAGAGGTGACCAATTGTCCCTGATTCGCACGGTTTTCTTTGAGTTGATGCGTTGTTGCAACCACCAACAAAATCGTTTGTAATGCAAAACTTACAATGAGGAGGCTAGCAAATAGCCCTTGTCTAGGTGCATTCAAGGTAAACTTCCAAGGCAATTCAATTCAATTTCGATTATGATTCCAACAATAATTGTAGCTCAGGCTCGAGTCAATCCATGCGAGAAATCACCCTTATATCATTTTTAGGACCTGATCAACCGAACGTACTCAATCGATTGGTGCAAGTCTTATCTGGTCACTCATTGCAAATCTTAGATATTCGCCAAGCTGTGATGCATCAGCAACTTTCTTTGAGTTTGGTCACCGCATCTTCCGATGCTGCCAAAGCCGCGTTGGCAATGAAAGAACTACTTATTTTAGCACAAGAAATTGATTTAACTGTGCGTTTGAAACCAATCTGCAACGTAGAATATGAGCAAGATTTAAATCCGCAGGATGAATCGCGTTACATTGTCAGCGCATTTGCACCTGAACTGACGACATCGCATCTACACGCGCTAACACAAGCCATTAGCGAACATGGCTTAAATATTGTCAGCACAACGCCGTTATCTACCGCCTTAGTTGAAAAAAAACGTGCGTGCGTGGCATTTGATGTTTGTGGTGAAATAACCGACTTACCTCAATTACGACATGATTTTTTAACTTTGGCCGATCGTTTAAAGATTGATATTACCGTACAAAATAAAGCGTTGTATGGCAGATCACGCGGTTTAATTTGTTTCGATATGGACTCCACCTTAATTGGTCAAGAAGTCATAGATGAATTGGCCAAAGAAGCGGGCGTTGGTGCACAGGTGGCAGAAATAACCGAACGCGCTATGCAGGGCGAGCTTGATTTTCAACAAAGTTTTCGTGCACGCGTTGCCTTGTTAAAAGGTTTAGATGCAAGTGTTTTACCTCAAATTGCCGAGCGATTAACCATTAATGACGGTGCGCAACGTTTAATTTCAAGCCTAAAAGCCTTGGGTTATCACACCGCTATTTTTTCGGGCGGCTTTCAGTATTTTGCACAATATTTACAGCAAAAACTAGGCATTGATGAAGTGCATGCCAATGTATTAGATGTGCAAAATGGCAAAGTGACAGGTGAAGTTGCGGGGCAAATTGTCGATGCTGCACGAAAAGCAGAATTATTACAAAATTTGGCAGATCAACGCGGTCTATCTTTGGCGCAAACTGTGGCTGTAGGGGATGGCGCCAATGACTTGCCAATGTTGGCCAAAGCGGGCGTTGGTGTGGCATTTAAAGCGAAGCCTTTGGTTCGCCAAACGGCAGATTATGCGATTTCAAGCATTGGTTTAGATGGTGTGCTCTACATTTTAGGCTTAAACGATCAAGACATTGCAGCGCTGCAAGTCGGGTAATTGAAGTTATACCAAGGTGCAGTAAGTCGCTGCATCTTGATTCTATTTTTTAAAGATTTTAATAAAAATGAAAGATTTATAGTGAAAAAAACTACAAGAATTCAAAAATAAAATAAACTAAAAAAACTTAAAAATAGGCAAAAAAAGATGGTGATGGATTGTAATGACACGCGAACAATGATGGCTCCATCTATTGCATAATTTTTGAGATAAAAAAAATGTAATGACAAAATAATGTTGCGACAGTATGTGTCGTGAAGAGCCAATTCCAGCCTTTTTTTTTAGAAAAAAAATTGCATAATGCAATCAAGGTTAGTTCTGAAATTGATTCAACAAAATAAAGGAAGTAACGACCAAACCTTAAAAATTAGGTTTGGCTATTTTATTCATATCGGGTGAAGGAGGAGGTTCTATGTTCACAGCAAATTTTGCTAGCTTTGTAGGGCTAGGCTTAATTCTGATTGCATTGGTTGCTGTTTTCTTTTCGCCTTTTCGCCACTGGCTTGGGTTTATGCTTGCAGGAATGGGCTTCTGGGGAACAATTGAGCTGGTGCGTTTGAGCGTACAGCATCTATTACAACTGCCAATTACATATAGTTATTTAACGGCTTTAATGTGTGCAATGGCGGTTATTACTTTGGTCTTGCTTAGAGCCGACCGCATGGCACAAAAGGCCTTAGCCAACAGACAATTGATTGAACATACGCCGGTGTATGATGACGAACAATAATAACTAGATGTACGCTTACTCAACTCGGGTGTATTGAAAAATACACCTTTTTTTTCTTAAAAATTATCATACAAAGCCATGTAGTGCTTTGATGAAGATATGATACGATGACTTTAATCCACACAAAATGACAATAGGCAAAATGCACATGAAGCTTTCTGCGATTCCTGTCGTAAAACTCCCTTTGGTAAATGTGAGTACTGATCCGCTAGACCTATTATTGGTTGGGGTCGTATTGCGCATGAAGCAATTGGCAAAGACCAACCCAAAATTTATTGAGTTGATCCATGACCGTCAATTACGCATTCAAATTTCGACACAGGCCGGTTTTGCAAGACAATTGCTTGTACATAACAACCAAGTCGAAACGGTAGTTGGTGCGCCAGAACCTGCAGATTTTACCTTAGAATTTATCGATAGCGATCAGGCGGTGAAAACCTTGTTAAAAGGTGAACCAACGGCCTTTATGACCGGTATTCAAGACGGTTCAATTAAGGTTGATGGTGACTTCACTTTGCTGATGTGGTTCAACAAAGTTGCGCGTTTATTGCCACCAAAATTCCCGAAACCTGTGCAAGAAAAAGTGCAGCATGTGCGTGAATTTGTACGTCACAAATTGGGTAAATAATGCCGCCAAGTTGTGATAAAAAGCCCTCGATGATCGAGGGCTTTTTGATTAATTCACTTCTAATTGGAAGGTGACTGGGCCATCATTGACCAAATGAACTTTCATATCAGCAGCGAAAATACCAGTTTCAACTGTTGAATAGACACTCTTTGCATAGCTCACTAATTGTTCATAGAGTATTTTTGCGTCGCTTGGCGGCATGGCTGGACCAAAATCTGGACGCAGACCTTTTTGAGTGTTTGCCATGAGGGTAAATTGAGAAACCAATAACAAGCCGCCTTGTGCTTGCATCAGGTTATGTCCCATTTTGCCGTGTTCATCATCGAAAATTCGATACTTTAAAATTTTATCAATCAGCTTTTTCGCTATATTCAAATCGTCTTCTTTGGCCAGACCAATAAATACCAGTAAACCTGAGTTAATTTCACCAGTTACTTGTTCATCGACAATAACTTTGGCATGTTGTACACGTTGTAGTAAGGCGCGCATGAAAAACACATCGTGATAAAAATAAGCACACTATAAAATAGAAATGGGCGCTTGAGAAATCGAAATAACATCTGCACAAAGTTGAATTAGAGGCAATAAATAACCCTTTGCATTGCGACTTTTCATTCTGCTTAAGCAAATATCCACTGTTTTTAGTGAAAAATATGGTTTAATGCCTAGAGTTAAGAAAGATCTATATTTAAATATGGAAGCAATAATACGATCTCTACTCGATACGGACTTATATAAATTCACCATGCTACAAGTGGTGTTGCATCAATTTCCTCAAACGCATAGCGTTTATCAGTTTCGCTGCCGGAATTTGGATGATACGGTTTATCCCTTAAGCGATATTCTGCACGATTTAAATGCACAATTAGACCATCTTTGTCGCTTGCGTTTTCAAGAAGATGAATTGCTGTATTTACGCGGATTGCGTTTTATTAAAAGCGACTTTGTTGATTATTTAGAGCTTTTTCAATTAAAACGCCGTTTTATTCATGCCAGTCTAGATGCCGAAGGACGTTTAGATATTCATATTGAAGGGCCAATGATTCAGGCATTAATGTTTGAAATTTTTGTTTTGGCCATTGTCAATGAACTGTATTTTAAGCGCATTCATTCCGATGCAGTACTTGCTGAAGGTGAACTACGTTTGCAAGCCAAATTAAGTTTATTAAAACAATTAGAACAACGGCAAGATCCAGAAGATCATCCATTTTTGGTGTCAGATTTTGGTACGCGCCGTCGTTATAGTGCCACTTGGCATCGGCATATTGTGGAAGAATTTCAGCGGACGTCACCGAATATTTTCCGTGGTACCAGTAATGTTTTGCTGGCAAAAGAGCTAGGCATTACCCCCATTGGAACCATGGCGCACGAATTTTTACAAGCATTTCAAGCATTAGATGTGCGACTGCGCAATTTCCAAAAAGCCGCATTAGAAGCGTGGGTACAAGAATATCGGGGTGATTTAGGCATTGCCTTAACCGATGTTGTGGGTATGGATGCCTTCTTGCGCGATTTTGATTTGTATTTTGCCAAGCTGTTTGATGGTCTACGCCATGACAGCGGTGACCCGTATGAATGGGGCGATAAAGCCTATGCGCATTATCAAAAGTTTAAAATAGACAGTAAAACCAAAATGCTCACCTTTAGTGATGGGCTCGATTTACAAAGCGCGTGGGATTTACATTGTTATTTTAAAGATCGCTTTAAAGTCAGCTTTGGTATTGGCACCAATTTAACCAACGATATGGGCGTAAAACCGCTGAATATTGTGCTTAAATTAGTGGAATGTAATGGTCAATCTGTGGCAAAAATTTCAGATAGTCCGGGTAAAACCATGACCGATAACAATACCTTCTTGGCATATTTACGTCAGGTTTTTGATATTGATGAACCTGAGCCAAGCGTGATTACAACCAGTTAAGCTTGGCATAAAATCTGTATATAACATTAAGCCGATGGCATATCTTCAGTACATGAGATATCGCCATCGGCAGCGTGAAGCTTAACAATGTTAAACTCAGCACAGGCTGTATTGAGATTTCAACCCGATGACAACATCTGAATTCAACTTTGGTTTATTAATAGACGCTGAAGAACTTGTGCCGCATTTGGGCAATCCTCAATTAAAAATTGTCGATTTAAGTCGCACTTCGGTGTATGAACAGCTGCATATTCCACATGCCATTCATTTAAAGCCGGCACAATTGGTTCAGCAAGATGAATTAACCACCGGCTTATTGCCCGATGCAGAAAAACTACAGCAACTGATTAATGCCTTGCAATTGAGCCCAGAACATCACGTGGTGGTTTATGATGATGAAGGCGGTGCTTGGGCAGGGCGTCTGATTTGGAACTTACATTGTCTTGGGTTTTATCGCACCAGTTTGTTAAATGGCGGCATTCATGCGTGGATTGGCGCGGGCTATCCGACCTCGTCTGAACCGAGCCATAATGTTGCAACCACAACGTTATTGCCAGTAGATACGACCCATGCCGATGCGGTTCGTGTGCAATATGCACAGTTACGTTCAGAAGTGGCGCAAGGCATCGTGCAGCTTTGGGATTGCCGAACTTTTGATGAATATACTGGGCTTCGCTTGGCAGCAAGACGCGGTGGACATATTCCTCATGCACTTCATTATGAATGGAGTACTGCCTTAAATCGGCAAAATCATTTAAAATTGCACACTTTCGAGCATATACGGCAGCGATTACAGCAGATCGGGTTTGATTTAACACAACCTGTTGTGGTGTATTGCCAGTCACATCATCGTTCAGGTTTGGCCTATGTGCTGGGACGATTATTGAATTGGCAAATTCGGGCTTATGATGGCGCGTGGAGTGAGTGGGGGAATGACCCCGACAGTCCGATTGTTACGGGAGAGAATCCATTTTGAACTTCACAGATCAACTTAAAAAACAAATATTTTTACAAGCACAGCGCATTGTGCCGCAGCACCAATTAAGTCGGGTGGTGGGTAAAGTTGCAGCAAGTGAAAATCCGATTGTAAAAAATATTGCAATTCAGGCATTTAAAACCAAATATCAAATTGATTTGTCGATAGCACAGCAACAAAATGCGTTGGCCTATAAATCATTTAATGAGTTTTTTACCCGAAGCTTGCAAAGTGGGGTAAGGGCGGTTGATGCAGATGCAAAAAGTATTGTCAGCCCTGCCGATGGCATGATTTCGCAGCTTGGAAAAATTGTAGATGGCGAAGTATTTCAAGCCAAAGGTCAGCATTTTTCGGTCGATCAATTAATTGCAGACCCCCAATTGGCCGCGCCATTTCAGCAAGGTCAATTTGCAACGGTGTATTTATCGCCAAAAGATTATCATCGGGTACATATGCCATTTTCAGGCAGGTTGACTGAAACATTGTACGTGCCGGGGGAATTATTCTCGGTCAATCAGGTGACGGCAGAAAATGTACCGGGATTATTTGCCCGTAACGAACGCATGGTGTGTTTGTTTGACACCGAAATTGGGCGTATGGCGGTGGTATTGGTTGGCGCGATGATTGTGGCAGGCATTGAAACTGTTGCTACAGGCAAGGTGAAACCTACGGGACGTTTGGAATTGCAAAAGCATGCCCTTGAGTTAAATAAAGGCGATGAGCTAGGGCGTTTTTATTTAGGTTCAACGGCAATTGTTTTATTCGAACCAAATACCATGCAATGGGATGATGCTTTTAAAGCAGAATCTACGGTGAATATGGGCGAACGCATGGGTGCATTGCTGTAATTGAATTCGCCATAAACCCATAAAAAATTATGAACGTGCCCGATCATTTGCCGATGAAAGATCGGGTTTTGTTTGCTTTTATTTTAAGAATGTTGCAAAGCGATGTTAATTGGGTTGGAAATAGATGAATGATTTAAAACAATTTTATTCAGATTTAAAAGTACTTGTGAGTGTTAAGCCTATACGCCCGTTTGTTTGTTCAGGGAATCCACTTGATTCAGATATTCTAATTGTTGGATTTAATCCAGCGACTGAAACCAGTGATTTTTGGAGTTACTTTGATGATGAATATGGCTTTCATAAAGAAAGGTGGTTATCTGACTATAAAAAATATAGAAAGCAAAATGGCAAGAAAACAGAGGTAAGTCATTCTCGCAGAGTCATGGAATGGATCTGCAATCATCTAGAATTAGAAACGCAGCAGTTTCAAGTCATGGAAACCAATATCTATTCATATCCAACCGCACGAAAGTCTGAATTATCTAAAAATGAAAATAAAGAAGTATTTGATTTTATTCTTAAAAATATAAATCCAAAATTGATTCTTACACATGGTGTTGATGAAAAAAAATATATTGAAACGTTAAATTTAGACATTCCTGTAATCTCTGAAAAACACTTTGCGATTGGTTGGTCTAGAGATAAAGCGAGGCAGGTTGCAAACCAAATTGTAGCGCTTATTGATCATTAATATGACACTTTAAATGGCTCAGTTTGCTATCCCAATTTTACTTATTCATGGATTCAGTATTTTTTAAATCCATCAAAAACAGTGCACATTAAATCCTTCATTTTGATTTATTTAATAAAAATTGAATCGACTGTTCAAGCATATCTTGGCTTGCTTGAAAACGCAGATTAAAATTAAAGTCATGATTTAAATTTTCTTTATAATCTTTTGGGTAAATGTGTGCATCTACACGAACCCCATTTTGTTTTAACTTTTCAACAAAGGGCAGACTTTGCTTTTCAGTGAGCAAATCGTTTGCTGAAGCCGTCAAAAATACAGGTGGAAACGCTTTATTCACCCACGGTGTGGCAGACATTTTATTTAAGGTTGTTTCGGTCGGACGCTTTTCACCGCTTAAATCTGCAATAACACCACGACCAGTCCAACGGATGAAACCTTGTGACGCCGCTTGCGTTGAATTATACAAAGTATTTAGGTCATAAACACCACTGTGCAAGACCATGCCTTTAAGCTGTGTTGGATTTAATGGGCTTTGCAGAGCAATGGACTGTGCTAAATCGGGGGTGGTTATCAGCGATACATAATTGGTGACTAAATTTGCACCGGCTGAATCGCCTGCAAAAAACACTTTAGATGAATCCATGTTCCATTTAAATGGTTGCTTTAGCACATATTCAACGGCTTGATTAATCTCAGTGACTTGTTGTGGAAAATGCGCATGCGGAACCAAGGTGTACTCAATATTGACCACAATAAATCCCCGATCGGCAATCAGTTTGACATATTCCAAACTGCCTTGCTTGCTGCCAGCAACCCAACCACCACCATGTACCCAAAACACAACTGGTAAATGACCCGTCATTTTTTCAGGATAGACCACATCTAATTTTTGGCTTGGCAACGTGCCATAGGCAATATCTTCATCCACATGAATGGCTTGCGATAAATGCGCTTGTGTATATTGTTTTAAGTAGGCGATATTATCTATGGTTTCTTGATTATTCATGGCTTTGGCCACAATTTTTGTGGGCAAATGGCTGCAACTGGCACAGGCAATCAGCAGTGCAACGGCGAAACTTTGTTGAATTAAATGGATCATTTTGAACATCCAACCTAGGTGATTATGTTCTATTCATTTTTATATAATCAGCATAATACATCTTTTGCAAAATTAAAAATGCGAGCGATTGGTTTTTAAAATAGATGATCTAAAAAAATTACCACAAAATAGACATTCATTGATTGTATGGAATGACGCCCAAAATAAATGTGCTTGCCTGTGAATAAAGCAAGACGGATTTAATCTGCTGTTGTTTGTTTGAGCACCTCTACACAAGGCAGATAATTTTCTTTAGCACGTTGTTTTTGTTGATTATTTAGCGATAAATAGCGTTTAACCCAAGAGTCGGCCAGTTTCGGGCGAAAATCTGGATGTTGCACCGCATAATCAGAAATACTGCCTTGCTGATATTTTTCCATGTCCTGCATCAGATGTGCGTGGTCATCCGTTGCATCGGGCTGACGAATAATGAAACACAAAATCGCCTGATAGCGTTCTATTTCATTTTGGCTCGGTTGCTGAATTTTAAAGATGGCAAAAAGGACTAAACATAAGCCACCTATGCCAAGCAAAATAGACAAGTTTTTCATGGCCACACAATAGTGGTTTTAAGGGCAAAAAAGCAAGCACATTCGATAACTTGGCTGGATTATTTTGCTGCCCAAAACCCATGGTCTACGAAAGAATCGTTTAATGTTCAGTTTGATAGAGTCGTTCTTTGGGAAAAACCGCTTTAAAGCAAGAACCCTGATTCGGACGCGATTCAATTTTTAAATGCGCGCCGTGCTGCATTAGCACATGCTTAACAATGGCAAGCCCTAAACCTGTGCCGCCGGTTTGTCGGCTACGCGCGGTATCGACCCGATAAAAACGTTCAGTCAGGCGGGGTAAATGTTTGGGATCAATCCCAATGCCGTTATCTTCCACAGTGAAATAGCCATGATCTTGATCGTTATGCCATCCAATGGTAATCACACCGCCGTCTTTGGGCGTGTATTTAATGGCATTGGTAATTAAGTTGCCAAAGGCACTGGCCAATTCAATATCTGAACCAATTAAGTCGCAGTGGCTATCGATATCTAAATTAAGAATATGACCATAATCTGAGTTATAGGCTTGTGCATCGTCAAAGAGCTGATTCATTAAGCTTGGCATATCAACAATTTGATTTTTGGCAATGGTTTTGTCATTTTCTAGTCGCGATAATAACAACAGGTCATTCACCAAGGCATTCATGCGTTTGGTTTGCGCCTGCATTTGTTCGAACGGGCGTTTCCAACGTGGATTAAAATCGTCTTGGTCGCTAAACATTTCTAAATAACCACTTAAAACCGTCAGTGGCGTGCGTAATTCGTGCGAAATATTGTCGACAAAGTCTTTACGCATTTGTTCTAAGTTATGTACGCGAGTAATGTCGTAAGCCACCAATAAGCGGCTTTCGGTGCCAAAACGGGTCAGTTTGATTTGTACATAACGGTCTTCTTGTAGGGAAATTTTTAGTTTAATGCCGTCGGGTTGTTGTTCTAAATGATGGAAATATTCAACAAAGGCCGGCTGGCGTAAAATGCCCAAAATATTACGTCCACGGTCAATTTCTTGCAGGCCAAGTAGGCGCGTTGCCGCAGGATTCCACCATTCAATCTGTTGTAATTCATCGGTTAGCACAACCGCTTCGGCTAATGCAATTAATGACGATTGCGCGCGGTCAATTAATCCGACCATTTCGGCTTGAACGACACGTTCTTGGCGCTGTGAACGATAAATATTAAACAGTAATGCGCCCCAAATGCCGTCTAAATTGGGGGGGACATCGTAGGGACGATTGGCTATCCAATCATTAACTCGATATAAAGCACGTAATTGTAAAATCAGAAAAAACACACAACCCAGTGCAATACATAACCACAAATAACCTAATCCAAACCCAATCAGTCCTGCAATGACGAGAAAGAACAGTAATTGTCTTAAGTCTTGTTTGGCATAATGCCATAAACTGCTATAACGATGGCTTTTATGCTCAAGGCTTAATTCAGGCGTTGGATAGGGTTCATACATCTCAAACAGGCATCCTAGCAGACTTCTGCGCGGGTTGAAAAACGGTAACCCGTTCCACGCACCGTTTGTACAAAGCGGTCGACCCCAAATGGTTCGAGCACTTTACGTAAGCGGCGAATGTGCACATCAATGGTACGATCTTCAATATAGACATTTCCACCCCAGACTTGGTCGAGTAATTGCGCGCGCGTATAGGCTCGCTCAGGGTGGGTCATAAAGAAGGCCAATAAGCGATATTCGGTTGGCCCCATTTCTAAAATGGTATTTGCAAAGCTAACCCGCTGACTCACTGGGTCAAGCAATAAGCCATTGGCATCAATGGTTTTTTCACCGCTTAAGGCATTCGAGCGGCGCAACACCGCTTTAATCCGAGACACCAATTCACGGGTCGAAAACGGTTTGGTCATGTAATCATCTGCACCGGCGTCCAGTCCTTGGACTTTATGGTCTTCTTCGCCGCGCGCGGTGAGCATAATCACCGGAATTTCAGATAAACTTTCATCGCGTTTTAGGCGGCGACATAATTCTACACCACTGGTTCCACCGGGTAACATCCAGTCAAGTAGAATAAGGGCAGGACGTTGATCAACAATCATTTGATGCGCTTGTTTGGCGTCTTCAGCTTGAAGGCATTGGAAACCTGCCATATCAAGCGACGTATGAATCATTTCACGAATGGGTAATTCATCGTCAACAATTAAAATATAATCCTCTTTCACAACGTTTTATCCTATTGATTGTATGCAGATGTGATAGCAAGTATTACAAAGCTTAATTATGACAGTATCATTTCAGTTGCGAAGCTGAATGATTATTTTAAAACATATTTGTGACAAAATGCGGATGGCAAGATGACTACTGTATGACAACGCTAAAATTTTGGCCTTAAACTAAGCGATGAATTGCCCGTTTTTTCCAAACAAAATGGTAATAGCCACCTTGTAATAGGCATAAGCAGACAAAGGCCAGTGCGTAAGCAATCCAAATTCCAATCAGTCCCCACAAATGACTAAATAAGTAAGCACACGGCAGTTCGATTAGCAAAATAGAACCAATATTAATCAGCATGGGGGCGGTGACGGTGCCACTTGCGCGCATAATCGAGGCAAAAATAGCATTTGCGCCAAAAAACAAAATTGCCCAAAGCACAATAAAGAGCAAATTTTGCCCTAAAGCCACCACTTCAGGCGCGGTGATAAATAGCGCCATTAAATGCCATGAAAATAAATAAGCCAACACAATTAAACTGCCGGTAATCATTAAATTCATACGCATTGCGGTATGCATAACTTTCGTTAGCAAGTGTGCTTTGCCTGCGCCAATGGCTTGCGCGGCAAAAATAGATGCAGCAATTGCAATAGAAAGTGCTGGAAATTGAATATAGTTGAGAACCTGATTGACCGCACCATAGGCTGCGGTTGCATGCGCGCCGTACTGATTCACCAAACTGACCACCACCAAACCGGCCAGTGAAGTGGTCACCATTTGAATGCCCGTTGGCACACCAAGTTTTAAAATAATTTTGCCCAGTTCTGGCTTAAACCGTAAATGGGAAATAAATTGCCGATTCGGACGCAGTGGATGTTTCCGTAGATTTAAATACACCGTTAAAAAAAGCAGTACCGCAATATTGCCAATAATTGAGGCCAAAGCCGGTGCAATAATGCCTATTTTAGGCAAGCCCCAGTAACCTTGAATAAACGCAGGTGTGATCATTAAGCCGAGTACGCTGGTCATAGCAAGGGCAATTAATGGCGTGATACTGTCACCCACGCCGCGCAACACCGAGGTATAAATAATATATACGAAAATAAGCGGACTACCGGCCAGCATGCTTCTTACATAAGGCACAGCCAGATGCAAAATATGCGGATCTACACCCAACAATAAAAGTATATTTGGGGCAAAAAAGATGCCGAATGCGGCAATCAATAAACCCCCAAAAAAGGTTAAAAATAAGGTTGTACCCACCACTTGTTGGACACGTTCCAAATTTTGCGCGCCCCAAGCTTGACCGACTAAAATGGTGGTGCCGGCCGAAAGACCAATCACAAACGCCATTAAACAAAATAAGATGGGGAAAAATACCGAAACAGCAGCGATGGCATCGACACCTAACATCTGCCCGACAAAAATAGTATTAATTGTGCCCGAAAGGTTTTGTAAAATATTGGTGGCCACCAATGGCAATAAAAAAGCGAGAAAGGTTTTCCATAGGTTTTGTTCAGAAAAAACCAAGCGTTGCTTCATAGATGACCTATTCTTTGGGTAAGAGCGTTATTGTGCAGGCTGCTTAAAAAACCCACAGTTGTGTTGGTGTAAATTAAGCACGAATGTTCGACAAAATATCACCGGCTTGTTCCAGCGTTTGTTCGGTTTTGGCAAAACAAAAGCGCAGCATGCGCAAATCTTTGGGAGCTTGTTGATAAAAAACCGACAATGGAATCGCCACAATTTTATGTTCTTCGGCAAGGAATTGACACATTTGAATGTCGCTGAATTCAGGGCGGATGGATGAATAATCGACCGTTTGAAAATAGCTCCCTTGAGTAGGAACAAAACCAAAGGCGGAATGTGCTAAGCCTGCATTAAATTGATCACGTTTGTGCTGATAAAAATCAGCAAGTTGTTGGATATGTTCAGGATGCTGTTGCATATAGTTGGCTAGCGCCACTTGGCATGGGGTAACGGCGCAAAAATTGGCGAATTGATACACCTGACGAAATAAATGCATGAGTGCCGGAGCCGCAGCGCAATAACCGGTTTTCCAACCAGTGACATGAAACGTTTTACCAAAGGATCCCACCACAATGCTGCGTTCGCGTAATTCTGGAAAAGATAGCGCTGAATAATGTTGTTGATGATCAAAGACCAAATGCTCATAGACTTCATCAGACAGCACCACAATGTTTTTATCTTGAATCAGGGCAATTAAATTCAGCCAATCTTGTTTTGCCCACACCTGACCGGTGGGATTATGTGGTGTATTCACAATAATCATGCGGGTACGGTGGTTAATACGGTCGGCAACGAGTTGCCAGTCGACCTGAAAATTCGGTGCAGTTAAAGCAATGTGAACCGATTTGCCACCGGCCAATTGTACAGTTGGGGCATAGCTGTCATAACTGGGGTCAAAAATAATGACTTCATCGCCGCTGCGAATCAGTGCTTGAATACTGGCATACAGCCCAATGGTTGCCCCCGGAGTAATGGTAATTTCTGTGATTGGATCGAGTGATATTGCATCGCGTTGCTGAAAAATTTGTGCCACTTGCTCGCGTAAAGGTAGCCATCCATCGCCTGCTGCATATTGATTAAACCCAACTTGGGTGGCGAGGCTGAGCTGCTCGGTTAATGCACTGGGCGAGGCAAAGTCGGGAAATCCTTGCGATAAGTTCAGTGCGCCAAGGCGCTGTGCTAATGCCGACATTTGGCTAAAAATGGTCACGCCTTGTTGCGGTAATTTAGACGGGAAATTGAGCATTACGATTCCTTGAGCATTATTTTTATCGGGCGGTTTTGACTGAGGTTACAGCGTTTGCGCATAGCCATGCAGTTGCTCCACGCTTGTGGTCGCACCACTACATACAATCACCAAAATTTTATCAGTTTGCGCAAAGCGAATTTTCTGATCATATAAAACCGATAACGTTGCCCCACAAGCTGGTTCAACTAAAGTGCGGTGATCATCTAGAAACTGTATACAGGCTGCAACCGCTGTGTGATCAGAAACGGTTAAGCCAATGACTTTACGTTGCTGCGAAACGGCAAAAGCATTTGCACATACTTGTTTAGCCGCTAAGGTTGTTGCAATACCTGTGACCTGTTCAAGCGTAATATGTTGCCCTGTCTTCATGGCGGTGTTTAAAGAAGCCGTTCCTTCTGTTTCAATGGCATAAATTGGAATATTGAGTTGGTGTTTTATCAGTCCCTGACTAATGCCAGAGAGTAAACTGCCGCCACCGACCGACAGTACTACTGCGCTTGGGGTTAAGCCATCGGCAATCACTTCATCGATGATTTGGGCAACGCCGTTCCATAAATAAGGATGGTCGAAGGGGGGGATATATATGTTTTCTGAATCGATACGCGATTGGGCTAATTGATCGGATTCAGCCCATGTTTCACCATGAACAATCACTTCAGCCTGCTGATTTTGCATCAGCTCAATAGCACGTTTTGATGTGGTCTTGGGTACTATAACAGTCACAGGTAAATTGAGTTCTTGTCCCATGTAGGCCACGGCAATGCCTGCATTACCACCAGATGAACTGATGAAGCGCTTTGCGCCTTGCTTGGCGTATTGTTTGCATGCTTCACCGATGCTGCGGTGTTTAAATGAACCCGCAGGTTGGGCAGATTCCATCTTTAACCAAATCTCACAATTATTGCGCTGGCTTAAAGTACTTGATTGAATTAATGGTGTTTTTAAACTTGGCATATTGTTATTCCTCTTCTTTCAGAGGAATAACATATCTAAAGCATGAATGCAAAATATCCAATTATAGAGGGCGCGAATAGTTTCGCTTACAGCCAAACTTCAATACTGGCACGAATCAAGCCTAAAATTAAGCCGATACACGCACCTACCACCACGCCATTAACCCGAATCATGTGCAAATCGCCACCGACTTCATTTTCAATTTTCGCGATCATTTCGGTTGAATCCCATTCGTGAATTCGTTCACTAATAAAACGAATCACTTTATCGCTATATTGGTCGCTTAACTGAATCGCCGCACTACTTAAGCGTTGATTGAGCAATTGGCGCACATCATTATTTTGAATCAGGTTCTCACCCAATAATTCAATCGCGGCACGTAAATTTTGGGCAATCCCAGAATGGGTTTTTTCTAAATCTTGCTTAATGGCTTGGCATAAAATGACCACTGCACCACTAATAAAATTCAGCATTTGCGGACTTTCAAGCAGCGCATTTTTGGTGGCATTTAAGCGAATGCTGGCACTGCTGTTGGCATCGGCCAAGGCATGCATTAAATGCTGTGCATACTGTTCAATGTGTTGCCGCCACGGATGTTCGGGATCGGCAAGTATGGCTTCTACTTTATTTAATAAGTTGTCGATGCTGCGTTGTTGAATATCAATCCCAATCCAATGAAAACCTTTGGCAAGTTTCCCCACACCCAATTCTTTAAAAATTTTTTCGGTCATTTCACGCATTTGTTCGGGATGGGAAATAACCCAGTCGTGCGCCACATCTAAGCCGTGTTGTAATAAATCCTGATGGAAATCGTTATCTAAAATGGCATGCAGCATTTCACTGGCAAGCGTATTAATTTGCGTGTTACGAATCCATTGCACGCTGTTGGTTTGAATAAAACCGGCAATTTGTTCTTGGCCAACAAAGTCAAACACTTTGGGTAGGCTTTGCTGCATTAATAAGGTGACTTGTTGGCTATTTTGTGGCGATGCCAACCATTGCCCCAAACTCATACTCAGGTCGGTGTGTGCCAAGGTTTTTTGTACAATATGGGGCGATAAAAAATTTTCTTGCACAAAGCGCCCCATCGACTCGGCAATGCGTGCTTTGTTGCGCGGAATAATTTCGGTGTGATCGCGTAAAAATCGTGGAATCGGCAATTGACCAAAAGGATTGCGAAACAGCACGGTAATGGCATACCAATCGGCCATTCCGCCAACCACACCTGCTTCTGCGCCCAACATTAAAATATGAATGAGCTGCGTGTGCTGTGGAAAAAACTTGGTGCTTACAATCAGCATTAACCATGTCACAATAGCAATGATCAGTGCAATGCTGGCAAAACGTTTACTACGTTGTAAATTAGGGGAATTCGATTGAGTAGTTAAACTCATTGCGCCGTCCTAGTTTGTGGTGTGGTCGAGGTTTGAGGCTCTAGAATATCACCAAATGGCGTTAAGCCATATTTGGCACCGAGAGATTTTAAAATCAGCGTTGCATCAAAGGCATCCTCTGGACGTTTTTTCTGATCTTTAAAACATTCAATGGTATAGGACACTTCGGTTGGTTCGAGCGTGACAACTTGTGGCATACGATAAAACGGATCGTAAGCAAAAGGCGAAGCACGATACGGCCCATAAGGATAAAACATTGGTGGTGGCGCAGAATAAACCACAGTTTGGCGTGGCGGATGCTGGGTGCGATTGCTTGGATCATTCACCACTTTAAAGTAACGGAAGCCATTTTTTACGGTGGTTTGCGCGGCTTTGACTAAGGTAATTTCTTCTGCCATGCCATAATTGATATCGCGATCGGTTTTAAAACTAATCCGAAAACTTTGCGCATTCAATGGATAGCTTGAGAATTGACCCAATTGGTTAAAGGTACGCGGTTTGCTTGGGAGGGTGCTACATGCAGACAGTAACACGGCACTGCTGACCATTGCAGCGAGGAGCATTTTTTTCATTTTATTCTCACAAAAAGAAGCCATTCTGAAGGCTATTGTTGATCAAAACCCATCAATAAACGCTGAATATCACGTTGTAATTTTGTAGGAAAAAAGTCTAAATGGGCTGTGCTCAAAAACGTTGAGGTTTAGTATCTGCCTTGGTTTTTTAGGAAAAATTGATATGCTCCGTTCTAAAATAGCGCTTGTATTTTTAGAATGATTCTTATAAAAGCACATAGTCAAGACAATATATCTTGAATAATGCGGTGAACGAGCTTGCACAACGGGCAAGAGCTTGTAAGCTAACAGCGTTTGTTTGGTCAAATGGACCAAATTGTAAATTAGATTAATTCTTATAATTCAGGTGAGTATATCTGTATGAGTCAACTCAATGCGCAATCTTTTGTTGTCCCAACTTGGGTCAGCGCCTCCCTCTTACAGGGAACTTTACGTGGGATTGAGCGTGAAAGTTTGCGTATGCAGCAGGATGGTTATCTTTCGCAGTTATCTCATCCAAAGGCGTTGGGCTCGGCCTTAACCCATCCGCATATCACCACAGATTATTCTGAGGCGTTACTTGAATTCATTACCCCACCGCAGCAGTCCATTGCTGAGGCTTTGGCGTATTTAAAAGATATTCATACGGTGGTGAATCAGCATTTGGCCGAAGGTGAAAAACTCTGGCCGATGTCGATGCCGTGTATGCTCGATCAAGATGAACAACAGATTCGTCTGGCCGATTACGGCTCGTCTAATTTGGGTTTATTTAAAACCTTATATCGAAAGGGGTTAGGCGTGCGTTATGGTCGCCGTATGCAAACCATTGCTGGCGTGCATTATAATATTTCCTTCCCCGAACAGCTGTTTATTGAATTACAAAAACATGAACGTGATGCCCAATTACGCAGTTTGAGTTTGCAAGATTATCGCAGCCAGCGTTATTTTGGCATGATCCGTAATTTTATTCGTTTAACCCCAATGGTGATGTATCTGTTAGGCGCGAGCCCGACCGTGTGCCGTAGTTTTTTAATTGGCCGAGAACATCATTTGCTGCCTTTAACTGGGGGGACTTTACATTTGCCGTATGCAACGGCACTTCGTATGGGGCGACACGGCTACCAAAATTCAGCGCAGAAACAATTGGGTATTCATTACAATAACTTACAGGCTTATTTAACCGGTTTACAACGTGCAATTAAAACGCCGTATCCTGAATTTAGCGCATTAGGCTTAGAAAACGAGCACGGCGAGCCTACCCAAATTAACGACCATGTGCTGCAAATTGAAAATGAATATTATAGTTTGATTCGTCCTAAGCAAATTCCACAAGGCAATGAAACACCGTCTCAAGCCTTGCAGAATCGTGGTGTGGCCTATGTGGAATTACGTGCGGTAGATGTCAATCCATATAGCCCAATTGGGATTGATGAACAAAGTGCGGCCTTCTTAGAAGTGTTGGCTTTGTATTGCTTGTTACAAGATAGCCCTGAAATTAGTGCCACAGAACAAGATCAAATTGAGCAGAATCAAATTGCGGTGGTGGAGCGAGGGCGTGAACCAAATTTAAGCCTGCAATGGGGGGATCAACACTATGCGATTTCTGATTGGTTCACTCAGCAATTAAGCGCAATGCAACCGATAGCGGCATTATTTGATCAACAATATGGCAATCATTTATATCGTACTGCATTAGATGAAATGTCGCTTCGTGCCACAGATGCTGCCAAAACCCTGTCTGCACAGGTCATTCACGATATGTTAGGCTTTGGTGGAACATGGAAAATGGGGAGTCATCTGGCACAAATGCATACGCAAAATTTAGAAGCCTATGAACTGTCAGCTGAAAAACAAAACTATTTTTCAGAATTAGCAGATCAGTCAATAAAAGCGCAGCAGCAGTTAGAGCAGCAATCTGAACAGCCATTTTTAGACTATTTACAACAATTTCGTTAAACGAAAGAGGGGAGAACTGTGCAATTGAGTTATCGTCTTGTCAATGCCGCGCTATTGCTCGCCAGTATTGTCGGTATGTGCTTTGCTTTATATCTTGAGCATTTTAAAGGCTTAGAGCCGTGCCCATTGTGTATTTTTCAGCGTGTAGGTTTAATGCTGATGGGGTTTGTGGCATTGATCGCGCTGATTCACAATCCGCGTTCCAATCTTCTTAAGCGAATCTATTCAGGTTTGGCCGGTTTAGGAATTTTGTGGTCGTTGGGTGTGGCCGCAAGACATGTTTGGATTCAACATTTACCACCAGATCAAGTGCCAAGCTGTGGGCCGGGACTCAACTATTTAGTTGAAGTCTTACCTTGGAAAGAGGTGCTTTCACAAGTGCTGACCGGTTCTGGCGAATGTGCCAAAATTGATTGGACGTTCTTGGGGCAATCGCTGCCTGTATGGTCATTGGTTTTCTTTAGTATTTTATTCTTAATCTCGATTTGGCAACTGCTACGCCGTTATTAAGCAACTTAAAACCACCGTTGACGGTGGTTTTTTTATGTCGGCATTAAAAGCCTGCAATGCAGAGCAGTTTGGCTGGATGGGTGGAGAGATTTGCTTAAGCATTTTAGAATTGTTGCAATTAAGGTGCAGAATGGATAAAAAATGCTTTGAATTATGAATTTGACCGCGTCTAACCAATAAAAAATTAAGCCGCGAATGCCAATTTGAGTTACAAAAAATATTGCTTAGCTACCGAATCAAGTTTTTTTTTAAGCTTTTTTTATCTTAATTTTATTCAATATGACAGTTTTTAAATGAGTTATTGATTGAAGAGCAGTCTTTATTCACAAATGTATTTTTTAGATTCAAGCATGTGCTTAAAGTGCTGAATTTAGAAAAATAACCCAGTCGATTTCATAATTATTTTTAAAATAACAACCAATTACAGTATTTAAAAAATACAGAGCAGTTCTATTTTTTAAAACGGATTTATATAGGTTTAAACTATTAATGATTCTCAATTAAAATCGAATTTCACTGCAAAAAAGCGTCACATATATAATTTCTATTAAAATAAACTTAAAAAATTAAGACTTAAAAACTATTTCTAAACCTAAATAAAATCCTTGATAATCCGTTTCGTTCTTAGACGAAAGTCGATTAAAGATATCGTATTTGGCTGTAAACCTATGATACCTCGAACACAGTTTCGCTCAGTCACAACCTCTTTTGACTGAGCTTTTTTTTGCTTATTTTTTGGCTAGTCGCGAATTACTTTTCCACTGAGTGCATCAATAATTTTACTCGGTAACGGACTTTGTCCGAGTTCTCCAGCTAAATAGGCAACCTGTGGCCCAAAGTAATGTTGTGCTTGCTCTAAATTACGTGCTGGCGTTAATCCCGCTGGATTCGCACTGGTTGAAACAATAAAGCTGCCTAAACCTTCGCAGAGTTGTTGGCAAAGCGGATGTTGTGTGACACGAACGGCAACGCTTGCATGTTGACCGCTAATCCAATTGGGGATGCTTGAGTGTGTTGGGAGTAACCAAGTCACGCCTTGATCATCGGCTTTACGATTTTCCCAACTTGCAATAATCCGTTGCTGTGTTGCTCCATCTAATGGTGCAATCAGGTGTTGAACTTGGGCGATAGAACTGGCAAGTAAAATCACGCCTTTTTCAATCGGGCGCTGTTTTAAGTTGAGAATTTTTGCAAACGCCGCCTGATTAAACGGATCGCAACCGAGTCCCCAAACCGCTTCGGTTGGATAAGCTAACACCTGACCTTGTTTTAAAAGATGAACGGCTTCAAGCACAGAAGAGCTAAGCATGCGTCACGACCAAATTTACACTGAATGGCAGCGACTATACCGTCCGGCTTGCTGTAAGCACAAGCCTAACAATTCAAGTTCCATTAAATGTGCTGAGAGTTCATGTGCTGGTCGTTCTAAGCGCGCCGCAAGCTGATCTAAGTCACTACCAACCCAGTCTAGTTGTTGGTATAGCTTCAACAAATGTTCTGGAATCTCTGGCGTGGGCAATGGCACGCCATTGTGCTGTTGCATTTGCCATTGTGTGGGTAGGGCTAAATCTTCAATGACTTGTTCAGGATGGTCAATTAAAATCGCCCCTTCACGAATGAGTTGGTGACAGCCCTTATTTTGTTCCTGATAAATATGTCCAGGAATAGCAAAAATGGTTTTGCCCTGAATAGCGGCCGCTTGTGCCGTTAAAATTGAACCACTTTTTAAGGTTGCTTCTGCAACAATCACGCCTAGGCTTAATCCGCTGACAATGCGATTTCTCCGTGGAAAATAACGTGCTAAAGGCGGTGTTTGTGGTAGAAATTCGGTCAGAATGATGCCGTCATGCGCGAGTATTTTTTCTCGTAATCCAAGATGTGCTGGTGGATAGGTCTGCTCAATGCCTGTACCCATCACCGCAATGGTTCTGTGGTGATGCAAACCACCAGAATGTGCCGCTGCATCAATCCCTAAGGCTAAACCACTGGTAATATAAAAGCCTTTTTCAGCCAAATAATAGGCAAAATCATATGCAATTTGTAAGCCTTGAGACGATGCTTTACGACTGCCCACAATAGCCACTTGCGGCTGGCTTAAATGCAAGACATGACCTTGCCCAAATAAAATCGGTGGTCGATCTTCATAGGGAAGCAATTGTGGTGGATAGCTGGTATCTTGTTCGGTGCAAATAAAATCGCAGTGTTGTTGTAGCAGTTGTAGAATCTGCGCAAATTTTTGCTGTTGTTCGGGACTTTGAAATTCTTTGGCGCGTTGAATATGATTGGCGTGAATATTTAATTCGCCCCAACGCTGTAAATTTGCTGAAGATGTTGCCTGCTCAGGATTACCGAAGTAAGCAACTAATTTTTGATACGCAGAATAAGAGTGCTGAACCAAATACCAAAGTTGAATGCAATGTAAGTGCACATTTGATATTTGATTCAGCATAGAGCAATTCCTTAGTCAGAGGCGGCAGGTGTTGCAATAAACGCACCGGTTTTAATTGGTAAAGTGCTTTCTAAAACGTAGGCATAACTTAAATGATCAAAACTTCGTAAGATCATAATTGTGCCGACCTGCTCTTTTGGAAGCGAAATTTTTTCACCGGTTTTAATATCAGAAACAACACTGCCTTTTTGATATACGCTAAACACTTGCCCCGCTTGTGCGCCGTCTAAACGACCACGATCAATAGTGACTACGCTATTTTTTGCCGCACTACCAATGTTGTCTAAAATACGGATGATTTTCCCGTCTTCAGTCACTTGTTTGGGTGCACTGGTATAAAAATAACTTGGTAGTTCCGCACTTAACTCGGGTAAAACCAAGTCGCCGCGACGAACTTCTTTGTCGTAGCTTTTATCGAGTTCTAAGGTTGTGATTTGACCGTCTTGATCTGTACTCACACCGGTTGCCACTTCCATTAATTCAAGTGCAATGGTTTGCGATTTTCCTGCAGCATCTACAGCAGTGTATGGCGTGGTTTGACGATAAACTCCGTAACGTTGTCCCACTGCAAGTCCATTGCCTTTGGCATAAATGGTTTGTCCCGCGCCTGCTAATAATCGCTCATCGGCTGTGCCGACAATATATGGCGTATCCTTAATTGCATTCGGCGGCAAAATGGTGGCACGTTTAAGCCAAACTTCAATATTTTTTAAAGGAACAATTGAAATGGCATCGCCCAGCGCTTCAACACGAACCTGTGGTTTTAGGT
This sequence comes from Acinetobacter sp. MD2(2019), assembly GCF_035615615.1. Lineage (NCBI taxonomy): Bacteria > Pseudomonadati > Pseudomonadota > Gammaproteobacteria > Moraxellales > Moraxellaceae > Acinetobacter > Acinetobacter sp. MD2(2019). The sequence goes on from NZ_VTDU01000025.1 coordinate 32,356, forward strand.
TAATCGCGCCTAAATGGCGGCGCACAATACCATCGCAGCCATCACCTTCATCTTTCCCAATTAACGGATGACCTTGATAAGAACACAGTAAAAGATGATCGCCCGGATAAATCCAGTGTGGATTCTTGACATGACGGTTATTGGCCCAAATATCTTTCCAGCGCCAAGGGTTTTTCAAAAACTTGCCAGCAATATCCCACAAGGTATCACCTTTACGGACCACATACACGTGTGGCGCATTGGCTTTAATGCTTGGCGGTGTGGTATTTGGTGATGCATGCGTTGCGCCGATAAAAGCTGTGCTAACACTCAAACCTAACATGAGTGCGGCCAAATGCTTTTTGACTGCGTTACCCGAGAAATGGTTTTTCCCCACTAAAACCTTTTTCATTATCATATTTCCTAAATGGATATTTGTAATTGCGCTATAATAACGAACTTATAGAGCATTTTTCTATGAAGTTTATCGTCTTAAATACTTCATAAGCTGTACATGAGAAAATTTTGTAGAGGAGGGCGTTATGGCCTTATTACCCATTTTAAGTTTCCCAGACCCGCGTCTACGCACCATTGCACAACCTGTGAAAGAAATTACTGCTGAAATCCGTCAACTCGTTGCAGACATGTTTGAAACCATGTACGAAGCACCCGGTATTGGGCTCGCAGCAACGCAGGTCGATCACCACATTCAGCTTATCGTTATGGATATCTCTGAAAATAAAGATCAACCGTTGGTTTTTATTAATCCTAAACTTACCCCATTAACAGAAGATAAACAGGCTTATGAAGAAGGCTGTCTTTCTGTACCTCAAATATACGATAAAGTTGAACGTCCGTCACGCGTCAAAATTGAAGCACTTAACTTGGATGGCGAAAAAATTGAGATCGATGCCGATGACTTGCTTGCAATTTGTATCCAGCATGAAATGGATCACTTAAATGGCAAGTTATTTGTCGACTATCTTTCACCATTAAAACGCCAACGTGCGCGTGAAAAGGTAGAAAAGGTGGTAAGACAGCGTGAAAAAGTGGCAGTAAAACGCTAAAACTAAGTAAAGCAAAATGCGTTGATATAATAATAACCAAGTCAACGCAAAAGCTTAAAAATAAAAACATAACAAAAACAGCAAGTTAAAATTTTACTGATTAAGGTTTGAACTTTTGGATAATTAAATTATAAAAAAGGGTTGTGTTGGGATGGGAATGCTGTAGAATGCACATCCATCGGCGGTGATGAGAAATAAAACTTGTTGATAAACAGTTAGTTAGCACGAAGTGTTGGTTTTTGGGTTTATCGAATAAGTTAAAAAATATTTCA
>NZ_VTDU01000026.1:0-28835 GCF_035615615.1 Acinetobacter sp. MD2(2019)
GAGTGCATGATCACCGATAAACTGACGTTTACATATTTTGCATTGGTAATTTTGTTTACCATCCACTTTTATGCCATTTTTCTTTATACTGTCGCTCAGGCAGGTAGGACATTTGATGTGTAGAGTGATTAGCATTTCTCTATAGTATCAAATTCTTACCTGTTTTTTTATTTCAGCATACTTTTTGAAACACCACCGAAAATAAAACCGCTTCGGACTGAAGCGGCAATAATGTTGCTGCACCAAAAGCAGCAAAAAACAAGGTTAAAAAACTCAGCATCAATCAAATAAATACCATAGCAATAGCCACCTAACGGTCGCTTATTTCAATTGAATCGCCAATGCTTTCTGCACGGCTGGCCGCTGTTTTATACGTGCGGCATAAGCCTTGATATTCGGAAAATCATCTAAATTAATGCTCTGCCATTCGTGGCGCAAAATCCACGGAAAAATAGCCATATCCGCAATTGAATATTCACCAGCAACATAATCTTGCCCAACCAATTGCTGTTCTAAAACAGCATACAAACGTTTGGTTTCGCCTACATAACGCTCGATTGCATAAGGAATTTTTTCTTTTGCGAACTGACTAAAATGATGATTTTGCCCCAACATGGGTCCAAAACCGCCCATTTGCCACATTAGCCATTGCTCGACTTCAACGCGCTTTTGTTCATTGGTCGGATAAAATAATCCTGTTTTACGTCCCAAATATTGCAAAATCGCGCCCGATTCAAAAATTGAAATCGGTTGTTGATTCGGTCCATCCTGATCAACAATGGCAGGAATTTTATTGTTCGGAGAAATCTTTAAAAAATCAGGTTGGAACTGATCATTTTCAGAAATATTGATTGGAAAGATTTGATATGCCAATCCCATTTCTTCAAGGGCAATGCTAATTTTTTGTCCATTGGGAGTACCCCAATAATATAGGTCTATCATAAAATACCTGCTTATCCTATTTTTCTATGTTCAAGTCTTTATATACGCTTTTAACACGGTGCTTGCCATGCGCTAAAAGTATAAAATTCATGTATTTTAACAGTGACTATTCTTAAGAACCTTAAAGGACATCATAAAATAAGCCGCTCATTTTTATTTTATGTTTAACTTTTGGCTATTTTGATAGTGTTTGGCGTGTTGACCTACAAATTTTCGACCTTGATTTTCACCGATCATCCACTCTTCGACAGAAAATAAATCAAACAACCCCACTTTAAACAAAGTTGGAATCGCTAAAATGAGTTCCTGCTCGACTAGACCTCGCTCACCAGCATTATAAAGCACAATATTATGCAATAATGTGGCGACTGTACCCGTTTGAACCTGTGTACCATCTGTAAGCTTAACAGCTGGAAGTACCTGCCCTTTTTCAATCACTTTCTGATTAATATGTGCAAGCTGTTCAGCACCATCAATCTGTTTCATATTTTTCTCCCCATACATATTTCATGATTTGGGTGCGACTCAACGTATTTTCAATCTCGGTTAAACAAACATAAAAAAACGCAGCGGTTAAGCTGCGTTTTTTGGATGAATGGGGAATTACTTTTTCTTTTTCGGTCCAAGTAACATACCCATTTGGCGACCTTCCATTTTTGGCGCTTGTTCCACAACACCATAATCAACCACGTCAGCTTCAACTTTTTGCAGTTGAGCCAAACCAAGTTGTTGATGGGCCATTTCACGACCACGGAAACGCAAAGTGATTTTAACTTTGTTGCCTTCTTCAAGGAACTTTAAAATCGCACGCAATTTCACTTGGTAATCGCCCACATCCGTTGCAGGACGTAGTTTAATTTCTTTCACTTGCACTTGATGTTGCTTTTTCTTGGCTTCTTTTTGCTTTTGTTTTAAGTCAAACAAGTGCTTGTTGAAATCCATGATTTTACAAACAGGTGGCTCTGCATTTGCAACAATCTCAACGAGGTCAAGATCAGATTCTTCTGCAGCGCGCAATGCTTCTGCAAGTGAAACAATGCCTCTTTGCTCGCCATCTGCAGCAACAAGACGAACTTCTTTCGCTTTAATCTCGTCATTTAATGCAGGACGGTTGCTTTTACCACCTTGTTGTTGGTTACGTTCAGGCTGTTTAATCTTTCTTACTCCACAATGTACCGGCCACGTTCGGCTACGGCAGATTTCACCAAGTCAATAAATGCATCAATTGACATAGTACCTAAATTTGTTCCTGAGCGAGTACGAACATTAACAGTACCTTCCTCAACCTCACGGTCACCTAATACTAAAAGGTACGGAATACGCTCAAGTGTACGCTCACGAATCTTAAAGCCGATTTTCTCATTTCTCAAGTCTGAAATTGCACGAAGGCCATTTTCTTTGAGTTTTGCCACCACTTGTTCACACGCTTCGGCTTGCGAGTCAGTAATATTCATGACGCAAGCTTGAATTGGTGTTAACCAAGGTGGCATAAAACCAGCATAGTGTTCAATAAGTATACCAATAAAACGCTCAAAACTGCCAAGAATTGCACGATGTAACATAACGGGTTGATCGCGTTCGTTATCTTCCGTTACAAAAGATGCATCTAAACGCTCTGGCAAGTTAAAGTCACACTGAATTGTACCGCATTGCCAAATCCGACCTAAGCAGTCTTTGAGTGAGAATTCAATTTTTGGACCATAAAACGCGCCTTCACCCGGCTGTTCTTGCCAATCTAAACCGGCTGCATCTAAAGCATCTGCTAAAGATTTTTCTGCGATATCCCAAAGTGCATCATCACCGACACGTTTTTCCGGACGTGTTGAGAGTTTCATTTGCACATCTTCAAAGCCGAAGTCTTTATAAACATCTAACGTCAGTTTGATAAAGTCTGCAACTTCTTGACCAATTTGTTCTTTGGTACAGAAAATATGCGCGTCATCTTGAGTAAAACCACGTACACGCATAATGCCGTGTAAAGAACCCGATGGTTCGTTACGATGACATGAACCAAACTCGGCCAAACGAATTGGCAAGTCACGGTAAGACTTTAAGCCTTGATTAAAGACTTGCACGTGACATGGGCAGTTCATTGGTTTAACTGCGTAGTTACGGCTTTCAGAATGCGTGGTAAACATGTTGTCTGCATAGTTTGCAGCATGTCCTGACTTTTCCCACAGGGTAAAGTCGACAATTTGTGGGGTACGAATTTCAAGGTAACCGTTGTCTTGTTGAACTTTACGCATGTATTGTTCAAGCACTTGGTAAATGGTCCAACCATTTGGATGCCAAAATACCATGCCCGGCGCTTCTTCTTGCATATGGAACAAATCTAAAGCTTTACCAATTTTACGATGGTCACGCTTTTCGGCTTCTTCAATACGTTTTACATAAGCAGCAAGCTGTTTTTTGTCAGCCCACGCTGTCCCGTAAATACGTTGTAATTGTTCGTTTTTGGCATCTCCGCGCCAATAGGCACCCGAGATTTTAGTCAATTTAAAATGTTTTAAAAATTTGGTGTTGGGCACGTGTGGACCACGGCACATATCCAAATAATCTTGATGATAATACAAGCCCATTTGGGTTTCTTCTGGCATATCATCAATTAAACGTAATTTATAAGTTTCATTACGCGCAGTAAATTCTTTAATCACGTCGGCACGAGGCGTCATTTTTTTAACGACATCGTAGTCTTGATTAATCAATTCTGCCATGCGTGCTTCAATCGCTGCCATATCTTCTAAGGTAAATGGCTTTGGACTGAAAATATCGTAATAGAACCCTTCTTCAATCACAGGTCCAATTACCATTTGCACTTCAGGGAACAATTGCTTAACCGCATGTCCAACCAAGTGCGCGCAAGAATGGCGAATAATTTCAACGCCTTCTTCGTCTTTTGGCGTAATAATTTGAACGGTTGCATCTTCTGTGATTAAGTCACAAGCATCAACCAAATGACCATTAACACGACCTGCAACCGTATTTTTTGCAAGACCTGGTCCAATACTTAGGGCAAGATCCATTACGGAAACAGCTTGATCAAACTGTTTTTGATCGCCATTTGGCAATGTAATAATTGGCATAAAAAATCCTTAAGGAGTGATGCCCCATACATCGGAGCATATCACCGCGAGATTATGATCGAGGAAATCCTCAAAATAAAAACGGTGGGGTAAATTGTTGTTTAATTTTACACGGCTTCGGCGCTTTAAGGAACCTTTGTTGCTATATAAGCCATGTATCATCAAGAATTTATTTGTATTACTCAACAAATGTCAGCGTCAAACATTTCAATTAAAAAAATAGCGACCATGGCTGCGGTCGCTATGTTTTATTTGGCTTTGCCTTGATCGGACAATAACGCCACTTGCTGCACGTAGTTTAAAATACGCTGACGCGCCACTTGTAACTCTTCATCGGTTGCTTCTAAGCCTTTGTCGCGATGATAACGCAAAATATGCTGACGCAAGGTATGTCGATCGGTTGCATTATGCATTTTGATAAATTCTTTGAGCGCACTGTCGCCTTGCTCAATTAAGCGATCGACCCAACGTTCAAGTTGCGCTTGTTTTTTTAAGCCTTGCTGCGGGGTTAAATACGATAAAATCACTGTTTCATCTTCATTACGCAGTAACTTTCCAACCCGTAAAAATTGGCGGCGTTTGGCTTCAAACGAAGTAATGCTTTGCGCATCGAGTAAAGCCTCGATCAGGCGCTCATCGACAGGAAGTTGCTGAATTTTCTTACTTGGAAGATTGGCCAGTTGTTCACCTAAAGCTGCCATGCGTTGCACTGCTTTTTTTTGTTCGGTTTTACTTGCACGACCTTCTAAAGCTTCAAAGTCATCATTGGTATAGCGTTGTTGCGGACGTCGTGCCACGTTTAATCTGCCTCATAAAATTTTGCGACAAAAAGCGCCTGAACATCCTCAAGCGCTTTTTCTTCATCTGAACCATCAATGACTAGGCGCAAAGTCGTTCCTTTGCCTGCACCTAGCATCAGCAAGGCCATGATATTTTTAGCATCAATTAACTTTTCGCCCTTGCCTATTTGAATAGAAGAGCGAAATTTTGTGGTTACTTCAATCAATTTGCCAGAGGCACGTGCGTGTAAACCAAGTTTGTTAATTACATCTACTGTGGTGTCAATCATGACCAATGCTTCATTTCTCTATGTAAAACTTGAATCGACCAATCATCCGCCTCGAGGGCTTTTTTCAGTCGATCCACCATATAAACCGAACGGTGTTGTCCACCGGTACAGCCAATAGACACGGTAATGTAGTGTCTGTGTCCTTCTGCAAAAGCCGGTAACCATTTTGCCAAGAAGTGATAAATATCTTCAAACATTTGACCCGTTTGTTCAAAACCACTCAAAAAGTTTTGTACAGGGGTGTCTAAACCCGAAAGCGGGCGTAATTTTAAATCCCAATGTGGGTTTGGCAAATGACGAATATCAAAGACATAGTCGGCATCCAGCGGAATGCCATGTTTATACCCAAAAGATTGTAAAATCACAATCAAATTGTCACTTTGCCCAAGCTTAGATAATAAAGTGTGTTTTAAGTCATGTACACTTTTATCTGTGGTGTCGATGTTCACAGTTGCGCGCAGTTGAATCGGCAATAATAAGCCTTTTTCTTCTTGAATGCACTCATGCAAACTGGTCCAACGTCCAGATAAAGGATGTGGACGGCGTGACGCGCTAAAACGAGCAATCAATTCTTGGTCTTGCGTGGTTAAGTAAATAATATCGACCGAACCATATTTTTGTAACTGTTCAAAAACTTGGTCAAATTCTTGTAAATCGGCTCGGGTGCTGCGAACATCAACCCCTAAAGCCAATTGTTCAAGATTATTTTCTTGATCGAGCTTACCCACAATTTCAGGCAGTAACGCCAACGGCAAATTATCAATACAGTAATAACCCAAGTCTTCAAGTACTTGTAAAGCAGAAGACTTTCCAGAGCCCGATTGACCTGTAACAATAAGTATCCGTTTCATGACGCAACCATCCTCATAGCATTTTAAATGAGAGCTTAGCCCATATATTTGACAAATAGATTATCAATTAAGCGCGTTGTTCCTAATTTTGCTGCAACAAACAGCATGGTGTCTTGCTCGAACTGATTCACCGCGCTTAGTTGCGGTGTTCGCGCTTCGACATAATCAATCTCAAAACCGGCCTGAATTAAATTGGTTTTGATTGTTTCTAGCACATCATTTAAGGCTTGACCTTGCTGTAACGCTTGCTGTGCCTGTTGTAAATTTTGATAGATGCTTGGTGCAATCGACCGCTGTGTTTCCGTTAAATAACCATTTCGTGAACTTAAGGCCAAACCATCGTCGGCGCGTACAATCGGCACTGCAATAATTTCTAAGGGAATATTTAAGTCTTGTACCAACTGACGAATCACCGCAACTTGTTGGTAATCTTTTTCACCAAAAAATGCATAGTTCGGCTGAACCATGTTAAAGAGTTTGGTTACTACCACCGCAACACCGTCAAAATGCCCTTGGCGTGACGCGCCGCATAAATCGTTGGCCATGCCACCCACCGTAATATTGGTGAGGCGAGGTTGAGTGCCATACATTTGCTCAACGCTAGGCGCAAATAAAATATCGCAGCCAGCATCGGCAAGAAGTTGGCTGTCTTGCACCAAGGTTCTTGGGTAATTTTCAAAATCTTCATTCGGCCCAAATTGAATGGGATTGACAAAAATACTCACCACCACCACATCACACAATTTACGCGCTTCACGGACTAAATTCAGATGCCCTTCGTGCAAATTACCCATGGTCGGCACAAAACCAATCAGCTTACGTGCTTGGCGTGTTGGATTTAAAGATGCAGCCAAACCTTGTACAGTTGTTTCAGTCTTCATATTTATAGCTCAACCTGAAAAGTGTGTTCGGCAGCTGGGAAGCTTTTGTCTTGCACTGCTTGATGATAAGCACGAAACGCATCTAAAATTGCCGATGCGCCCGATTGTTCTGTCATAAAATTACGCACAAATCTTGCAAGTTTGCCTGTGGTTAAACCAATCATGTCTTGTACCACTAAAACTTGACCATCGGTATTATTGCCTGCGCCAATACCAATCACAGGAATGTGCGGAAAGGTTTCTGCAACTTCTTGGCCCAATTGTGCCGGTACACATTCTAACAATAAAATGGCCGCGCCAGCCTCAACCAAGGCGTGACAATCTTCAAGCAACTGGTCGGCCGCTTCACGGGTTTTGGCTTGTAATTTATATCCACCAAAAACATGCACCGACTGAGGCGTTAACCCCAAATGCATGCACACAGGCACACCATTTCGAGTTAAATGGGTTACAGTCTCGGCAAGCCAAGCGCCACCTTCAATTTTAACCATTTGTGCGCCGGCTTGCATTACTGCGCGCGCATTGGCAATGGCATCGGGAAGTGTGGCATAACTCATAAACGGTAAATCCGTCATAATGAAGGCATGCTGATTGGCACGGCGTACAGCTTGAGTGTGATAGACCATATCGTCTACCGTTACAGGTAAAGTCGAATCGTGCCCTTGTATGGTCATCCCCAATGAGTCGCCAATTAAAATGCTATCAATTTCTGCAACTTGCATTACTTTTGCCATACTGGCATCGTAGCAAGTTAAACAAGAAAATTTGCGACCTTGCGCTTTAAATTGTCTTAAATCATTGAGACTAATCATGCTATTCCTCTACATCTTTTTAAACATGCACATTCAAGGCTGTATCAATCCAATCTTCCGACTGAATGGCAACCAATGTGGATGCTTGCACTACGGGCGAAGTTTTTAATGCCTGTTGTGCAACTATAAGTTCTTTATTTAAATCTAATAACGGGATCATGACAAAATCGCGCTCGAGAAGCCCGATATGTGGCACGATCAACCGCTCGTGCTGTATCTGTTGCTGACCATAAATCAGTAGGTCTAAATCTAAAGTTCGCTCACCCCAACGGCGTAAACGAACCCGTCCAGCATCTTGTTCAAATTGTTGTAAACAATTCAGCAGTGCTAAGGGTTCAAGTGTGGTTTTAAGTTCAACCACGGCATTTAAGTAATCGGGCTGATCCTGCGGGCCCATGGGTGGTGTAGAGTATAATTTCGACACGCGCACCGAACCAATGGTTTTTAACTGAGCCACCGCTTGCTGCAAAATATGCAACGAATCGCCTAAATTACTGCCTAATCCAATATAGGTTTTGACTGTCATTGTGTTGGCCCAAAAACCACCTGCGTTAAATCACGCTGTACGCGTTTGCGTTTTAAAATAGGATGATTATGGTCGATATCCGATGTGGCTGCGTGGCTTGGGTTGGATTCAACACGTCGTGTAGACGATGCCGATTCTGTGCGCTGACGTGACGGACTGCGTGAACGGCGTCCTTCTCTTTCAACAACCAATGGTGCCATTTCAGTCTGTGTTTCAGCTTCATCGCTAACTGTGGCAGTACGGCGTTTTTTCGCCCGACCGCGATTATACTGTGCAATGGCTTTTTCTTTTTCATCATTCGTTAAGGTTTGATAAGCATCCCACCATTGCCCCATTCCTTCGGTGCTAAGGTCACCCGCTTTTTCACGCAACAATAAAAAGTCAAAACCAGCACGGAAACGTGCGTGTCCAGCCAACGCCTGAATTTGCTGTGGTTTTGGATTCAGCAATCGGGTTTGCATTTCCCACACTTCGCGAATAAAGGTTTCAGCAAAACGAGGAATGACGGTACGAGTCGATTGACGCTTTAACACATCTAAAGAGGCTTGCGCCCGTGCTTCAGCAGGAACAATGCCTTTTTTAAGATATTCATCACAGCGTTCTAAGAATTTTTCCCACAATAACACCGCATAGAAAAATGCAGGATTAATGGTTTTTCCAATTTGAATACGCTGATCGGTATTTTTTGCCGCAAGTTCAATAAAGGTAGTCACTTTAGGACGCACTTCTGCAAACAATTGCTTCCAAATGCCAAAATCAATTAACAAAGGCAATACGCGCTGTAAATGCCCCATGGTAAATAATTTTTGTGACTCATCGTACAAACGGTGTGGCGATACATCGCGTAGTAATTGCGTCATCTCTGGCGTAAATACGTCTAGAATTTCAGGCGCAATATGAAAGTTTAATTTGGCCGAAAAACGTAACGTACGCAGCATACGCACAGGATCTTCTTCAAAACGTAACGCCGGATCGCCAAGCAGGCGTAAAGTTTTCTTGCTTACGTCCTGAATTGCATCGCAAAAGTCTAAAATTTCGCCTTTGCGTGGCTGATAATACATCGCATTAATTGAAAAATCACGGCGGACAAAATCTTGTTCTATAGTGCCCCAGTTATTGTCACGCAGGATCATCCCTTGTGCACTGGTCACGGCTTTTTTAGGTGGCGCTCGGAACGTTGCAACCTCAATTAAATCTCGGCCAACATACACATGTGCCAACTCGAAACGTCGGCCAATAATGCGGCAACGTCGACCAAAAACTTCTTTTACTTGAGCAGGCGTGGCATTGGTTACCGCATCAAAGTCTTTTGGTTGTAGTCCGAGCATTAAGTCACGAACTCCGCCTCCAACAATGTATGCGTTATATCCTGCTTTGGTTAAAGCATCGATGACTTCTACAATGGAAGATGGTAATTGTTTGATGGATAAACCATATTTTGACGCGCGTAAGGTGTGCAAAAGACGCTTTCTCCTACGTCTGGAGTTAATATTATGAATCGTCGCTCATCATAGTGCATCAACCTGCAAAGGGCAATTTGAATATTACACCTAAACTTTGCAGTGCTCATCGACTATGCATGACAAGCTTTATTATAAACGTAATTTATTACGATTTTTTTCAAAAAGTTTCTCTCCAATGCCCTTTATATTCTTTAATTCATCAATTTGGTTAAATTTTCCATGTTGTTGACGATATTGAATAATCGCTTGGGCTTTTTTCTCACCAATGCCAGTTAATTTTTGCTGTAATTCCAACGCCGAAGCCTGATTCAGCGAGACCTGTTGGCTGGGCTGTTTGTTGGACAAAGCACTCGAATTTGCTTGAACGCTGTGCTGTGAGTTACGCCAATGCTGATATTTCTGGTCAAAACTTTCACCACTCGAAGCACTGGCCGAATGTATTAATGTCAAAGATAACAGCGCAAAAATGGTTCTTTTCATAGCATTCTCTATTGTTGCTCTTGTTGTTTGGCCTGATTCCAGAACGCATCCATGTCATCCAAACTTAAAGCTTGAATCTGCTTGCCCTGTGCTTTGGCTTGCGTTTCTATATAGGCAAAACGGCGTCTAAATTTCCGATTGGTTTGCAATAATGCCATTTCGCCAGACAGTCCTAATTTACGTCCCACATTAATTAAGGAAAACACGCAATCCCCAAATTCAGCTTCAATCTCTGCGTGATCTTGGCTATGAATGGCTTGTTGTAATTCCGACCACTCTTCGTCAAATTTGGTCATTGCATCGCAAGCATTTGAAAAATCAAAACCAACCTGCGCTGCAACGTTTTGGATTTGCTCTGCTTGCACAATGGCAGGCCCATGTTTAACGTCATCTAATATTGACTGCACCTTGCCTTGTTTTTCTTGTTGCTTAATTTTTTGCCATAACGCTGTGACATCTTCACTCGACAATTGTGCATAGTGCTCTGCATCAAAAACATGTGGATGCCGCCGAATCAACTTTTCCATGAGGGCATCAACCACATCGTTAAAATTAAATGCGCCTTGTTCTTGATACATCTGCGATTGGAACACCACTTGTAGCAGTAAATCGCCCAGTTCATTTTTAATTTCGTTTAAATGGCCTGTTCGAATGGCATCTTCAACTTCGTAAGCTTCTTCTATGGCATATTTTGTCAAACTTTGCGGACTTTGTTTTCGATCCCACGGACATTTTTCGCGTAATTCTTGCATCAATGCCAAAAGTTGTTCAATTGCCATTCTTATCCCCCAAAACCAACTTAAATAAAAACACCCGATTGGGCTGTGGCCTCAATCGGGTGTCGGTGTTTATTAATTTCCTTGCACCAAGCGCCGCGCGCTAATAATGCCCGGTTGTTGTTCTAAACGTGCCAATAGTCGTGACAATTGCGACAGCCCTTTCACTTCAATCAGCAGTTTCATGTTGGCAATGCCATCGGCTTCTGAAATGGTGTTGACCTGACGGATATTAATTTGGTCTGCAAAAATCACTTGGGTTAAATCGCGCAATAAACCACGACGGTCATACGCTTCCACCACGATTTGCACACTTTGCCCCCGAGTCGGTTGCAATTCCCAATCGGCATCGACAGCCCGTTCAGGTTCTTGGCTAATCATGCGCACGTAATCGGGACAAGCAACTTTATGAATGCTCACACCACGGTTTAATGTAATGTAGCCGCCAATCGGTTCGCCATGTACCGGCTGACAACACTGTGCGATATGTAACTCAACATTATCCAAACCGTCAATTAAAATGCCATGCGCAGACAAGGTATGACTTGCACGCGGATTCAATGCCGGCTTCAATACCAATTCAGGCTCATCCTGATCGATATTCATATGTCGATTCACCTGATTCATCAGCGCATGCAGACTAATGTCACCATTCACCAATGCAATCAGAACATCCTCGCCAGATTTTAAATTAAAATGGCCGCAGTATTCGTTTAAGTCGATACTTTTCGGATGAATCGCCAAACGCTGCAATTCTTTCGTGAGCAACTCGCGCCCAACTTCTAAATTTTTACTCCGATCTTGCTGTCTAAACCAATGGCGCAGCTTATCGCGTGCACGCGAAGTTTTAATGTAACCTAAAGAATTCACCAACCAATCGCGGTTCGGTTCGCGGTCTTTTTTGGTTAAAATTTCAACTTGCTCGCCAGTTTTTAACGCATAGGTGAGTGGCACATAGCGCTGATTCACTCGCGCAGCGTAGCACTTGTTTCCAACTTGGGTATGTACGTGATAAGCAAAATCTAAAACCGTAGAACCGCGTGGCAACTCTTTAATGTCGCCATCTCGGCTAAACACATAGATTTTTTCAAAATCTTCAAAATCTTGCAGCTTTTCAAAATCATCTTCATCTTTGGGATGTGCGCTGCTTTCGTTACGCTCTTGATAATGCTCAAGCACCGCACGTAATGAATGTAAGCGATGATTAAAAGAAAAATCTGTGGTTTTCGCGCCTTCTTTGTAGTTAAAGTGCGAACAAACCCCAAGCTCCGCCTCTTCGTGCATATCATGCGTACGAATTTGCACTTCTAAAGAACGGTTTTCAGCAATAACTGCGGTGTGTAACGAGCGATAACCATTGGCTTTAGGATTAGTAATATAGTCATCAAACTGATGCGGAATATGCCGCCAAATTTGATGAACAATGCCTAAAACGTGATAACACTCAGGTACATCTTTCACTAAAACACGCAATGCACGAATATCGTACAACTGATCGAAGCTGAGGTTTTTACTCTTCATTTTTCGGTAAATTGAGTAAATATGCTTCACACGGCCTTTAATGTCCGCTTCAATGCCAATGTCCGCAAGCTCGGTTTTTAAACGATTCATGACCGATTGAATGTACTGCTCACGCTCTAAACGTTTTTCATTGAGTAAAGTTGCAATTTCTTTATAGCGTTCAGGTGCTAAATAACGAAAGGCTAAGTCTTCAAGCTCCCATTTTAATTGGGCAATGCCTAAACGATGCGCAAGTGGCGCATAAATGGTTAAGATTTCGCGAGCAACACGTTCTTGTCGTTCTTTTGGAGATTTTGCAAGTTCTCGAAGCTCGTAGGTTCGTTCTGCAAGTTTAATTAAAACCACACGAACATCTTCGGTGACCGAAATCAGCATTTTATAAATGCCAGTTAAATGTTCTTGCTGATTATTATTAAAATGATCTTCTAGGCGTTTGTTTTTCTCAATCAGCTCGGATAACTTACCCATCGACAAAGTGCCTTGCACTAAGCTTAAGATATTTTCGCCATAGCGTTGTTTGATTTCATCTAAAGAGGTTAAGCCTTCACGCACACTCCGGTACAGCAAAGCTGCAATCAAAGTATCTTCATCTACATGCAAATGCGCCAAAATATTGGCCAAACCAATGCCTGTAGAAAAGGTATTGGTGCGATGATGCGTGGTTGTTTGTAATTCTTTTTCTAGGGTCAACCTAGCCACTTGTTCAAGTTGATCAAGTTTTGCGCCATCCAACTGATGACGAACGCGATCTAGCCATTCCTCTAGATCTTGCTGCGCTTGTTGGGCATGTTCGACAGTCGTTTTTTCTGACAACTGAGTGAGTCGCTCAGGTAACTGCTCACGTACCGTGACCATACCGATCTCCTATTATCATGTCATTCATTAGCGTCGTTAATTCGCTCAGTTTTTTCAAACAAAGTAATCGATTCGACATGTCCTGTATGCGTAAACATGTCCATTACCCCTGCTCGTTTTAATGTATAACCTTGCTGGACAAGTATACCTGTATCTCGGGCAAGTGTTGCAGGATTACACGAAATATACACGATTCGTTTTGCACCAAAATGAGAAATATAATGCATGACCGCATCTGCCCCTGAACGTGGCGGGTCAATCAATAATGCATCAAAATCTTGTTGTGCCCAGGGTTGCTGTGAAAAATCTTGGGTTAAATCTTGCGAGAAAAACTGGATATTGTTCAGATGGTTCAGCACGGCATTTTCTGTGCCCCGCAACACCATATCTTCACTCCCCTCAACGGCAATTACTTGCCCCGTTTCCCCCACACAGCGTGCCAAAGGCAACGAAAAGTTCCCCAATCCACAAAATAGATCTAAAACGCGCTCGCCTTGTTTTAATGCCAGCAATTCACATGCCAACGCCACCATTTGCGCATTCACGCTGGCATTCACTTGGGTAAAATCGAGCGGTGAAAAGGCAAAATTCAGTTTAAAATCGGGCAAGCTATAATGTAAGCGCGGCGATGCATCCGTTTGATCAATGCGTTTTAACGTCTCTGCACGCCCCGATTGCAAGTACAATTGCCAATTTTGTGCTTGGGCAAACGTTAAAAGTTTGGTGCGATCTGCCTGACTTAATTCAGCCGTATGTCGTACCAACAAGGCAATTTCAGCATCGCCCATGGCCAGTTCAATATGACCAATATCGGCTTTGGCTTTAAGCGTTTCAAGAACTTTTTTTAATGTAGGAAGCTGCGCGCCTAAGGTCTGGTCTAACACCGGACATTCTTGAATATCGACCAAACGATTGCTATTTCTGGCTCGAAACCCAAACACCAAACGACCTAATTTAGGCACATAACGCACGCCCACCCGCGCACGACAACGATAATCAGTTCGCTGTGAACGCACAGCAGTTAACCATTGTTCCGGTTGCACACCGGCAAAATGAGTAAGGTGAGAATCTAGAACTTGTTGTTTAAACGCAATTTGCGCATCTGCATGCATATGTTGCAAATTACACCCACCGCAAAGTTCAAAATGCTGGCATATAGGTTCAACACGGTCTTTAGATGGCTGACTTAAAATTTCAATCGCATCGGCTTCATCTAAACGTTTTGATTGATGGGTGATTTGTGCGCGAACCTGCTCACCAGGTAACGCAAATTGAATAAATACTTTTTTGCCATACGCCGCTTCAGGATGTTCTAAATCGGCCTGATAAAGTGCAATACCTCGCCCTTCATGTGAAAGTGAATCCACCTGAAAAACATAACGTCCTAGCGGTTTTGCTGAACGAGATTTAATTTGCGCTTTCAAATTTATACCTAAATGAATAATTAAATAGAGAATGCGCTCGCACTGAATGTGGTCGCTTGAGCATTGCTTTCCCAAAGAGTTAAAAAATGCTGATGTTGCGGTTGTGTGCGTAAAAAGGCAATAGTATTTACGACCAATTGCTGATGATCTTCACGCAACAATTGTCCTTTTAGCAACATCCAACGTAAATAAATAAGCCATGTGTTTAACACATCGCCTTCGCAATATGCGGTTAAATCGGCCCAAGCCTGCTGCTTAATTTGTTGAGGAACCAGATACCCTGCATCTTGGCGCTTGCCCGGAAAACCGAGAAGCTGAGCAATTTCGTCTAACTTTTGAAAGTTACGGCCATTAAACATCGCCATTGCGTCCATTAAGTCGACATGTTGCTGATGATAACGGTTTTGATAATTACTAAAGCGCTTCTGGCGATTCAACTCGCCCTGATCGAATAAATTCGGGGCAGACAAGCCATGCAGCATGGTACGGAATAAAATTACGGGTAAATCGAACTGAATTCCATTCCAACTGACCAGTATAGGCGTTCTTTTCTCAAAAATAGATAAAAACTTTTGTAGTAATTCAGCTTCGCTGTAATCGGCTTGGCTAAATGAAAACAATTTAAAACCTTTTTCATCGACCCATAATCCCGAAATACAGACAATTTCATGTAACGGTAAGCGCTGAAAATCGGTTCCGCTGTCTTGGCGACGCAATTTATTTAATGCCGATTCGACATCATCGTCCGACAAGCCGTGCAACTGATATAAATTTGCCCCAGCCTTTAAATCGGTGATGGTTTCAATATCAAATACTAAAATGGGTAATCGCACATCCAACCTCGAACTATTTATTCGTCATCTTTTACAGAAAATAATCCTGTAGATAAATAACGGTCTGCACGATCGCAAATAATACATACGATAACCGCATCGGGTTGTTCTTCGGCAATTTTTAGCGCCGCCCAAACCGCCCCACCCGAGGACGTTCCGGCAGCAATGCCTTCTTTTTTCGCCAATTGACGCATCATTTTTTCTGCTTCAATTTGCGGAATATCAATAATACGATCGACGCGTGATGGATCAAAAATTGTAGGTAAATATTCTTTTGGCCAACGGCGAATGCCTGCAATGCTTGCGCCTTCACACGGCTGTAAGCCCACAATTTGAATATCTGGATTTTGTTGTTTCAGATATTTTGACACGCCCATAATGGTGCCTGTGGTTCCCATTGAACTGACAAAATGGGTAACTTTTCCACCCGTTTGCGCCCAAATTTCGGGGCCAGTGGTTAAATAATGGGCTTCTGAGTTATCTGGATTACCAAATTGATTTAATACAATGCCTTCACCACGTTGTTGCATTTGCATGGCTAAATCACGTGCGCCTTCCATGCCTTGTTGCTGCGTCACTTCAATTAATTCTGCGCCATATGCCAGCATCGCATCTTTACGTTCTTGGCTCATGTTATCGGGCATAATTAATTTCATTTTATAACCGCGCATGGCCGCCACCATGGCCAAAGCAATTCCAGTATTGCCACTGGTGGCTTCAATTAAGGTATCGCCCGCTTGAATATCACCACGTTTTTCGGCTTGTAAAATCATGTTATACGCTGGGCGGTCTTTTACTGAACCAGCAGGATTATTGCCTTCTAACTTAGCCAGCACCGTAGCCTGAGTCCTACAACCTAATCGCTGTAATCGAACCAATGGGGTTTTCCCCACATAATGATCTAATAAAAATTCATCTGCGAAAAAATTTGGATTGAGGTTGCTCATAGCCTACACCTTAATTTAGGTACACCTATTGTATGGAAAAATGCGCACAACTGCACTCCTTTCCTGATTTTTCTCGTGCCAAGCCAAACAGAATTCCGTTAAAAAAACATGCTAATATGCAGCGAGATTCAGAATAATTTGCAGCAATCATGGCGAAACTAAAAAAATCCATCTTCCAACGTTTGCAGCTCAACCATGCTTATGGGCAGTTGGTTGCCCTGATTTTTATTCCTATTGCCATTATTGCCGCGGTGGGCAGCACCTTGGTGATTCAAGAAACTGCCTCATCTGCACGTAGTCAACAACGCCATGTGGCGATTGCGATTTTATCGCGTTATCAAAAAACTGCGGAATTGCTAGCCTATAGCCTAGAAAAAGATCCAAAATCGGCCGCCAAAGCACAAATGATTTTGCTGCGCATGCTGAATGAAGCTTATTTACAACGTGCCAGCATTGCCGATGCCGATGGCAACACCCAACTGAGTATTGGTTATCAGGCCAAGCAAGCATGGCCGAAAATTGAAACCAGTAGTACTTTTATTGGCCCCATCCATATTCATCACAACTCGGTTTATGCCATTAAACTGTCGCCAAGTTCGACTCAATCGAGCTGGCTATTAATTGAATTGGACAACAAACCCTTAGAATTAGCGCATTATCGGGTTTTAACGGTTTTAATTATTACGGTATTTATTACTTTATTGCTGCTAATGATGTGCTTAAATTTTTACACGCGGCGCTGGATTGCACCACTGTATGAAATTCGCATGCAATTACAACGGCTTAATGCAGATAATCTTGATCAGCCTGTGGCGCTCAATAGTAGTGGTGAATTACGCCTGCTGCAAAAAGACATTGCCAATTTACTTAAACGCTTACATTACAGTTTCTTAGAATTAAAAGACCATACTGAACAAACCGAAGATGACTTACGCCGCACGTTAGACACCTTAGAAGTTCAGAACATTACTTATCGCCAAGCACGCGACCAGGCCATTTCTGCCAACCAATCTAAGTCAGTTTTTCTGGCCAACATTAGCCATGAATTACGTACACCGCTAAACAGTATTGATGGCTTCATTCATTTAATGCTGCGCCAAAACAACTTAAACACAGAGCAAAATTTATACTTACAAACCATCCGAAAATCGTCGGCACATTTATTGGCACTGATTAACGATGTACTGGATTTTTCTAAAATTGATGCCGGTAAACTTGAACTTGAAAATGCGCCTTTTGAGCTTGAAAATGCCATGTTCGATGCCATGGACATGCTTTCGCCATTGGCTTCACAAAAAAATATTAATATTGCCTTCTATTTTGCACACAACTTGCCCCATCAAGTGATTGGGGATGTTTTACGCTTTAAGCAAATTTTGACCAACTTAATTTCCAATGCGATTAAATTCACCCCTGAAGGTGAAATTATTGTTCGTGCACGCATGGAGCATGACGACATTGGCGCAGCCACCATTCACTTTAGTGTGCAAGACAGCGGCATTGGTGTGCATGGCAACGATCGTAAAAAATTATTTGAATCATTCTCTCAAGGTGATGCCTCTGTTACGCGTCAATTTGGCGGTACAGGATTAGGCTTAGCCATTTCTAAACAACTTGTCCAACTCATGCATGGTCAAATTGGTTTTGAAGATAACCAAGAACGCGCACCAACCGAAAAAGGCTCGACATTCTGGTTTAGCGCACGCTTCTTGGTCGATGAAGAACAAGAACCGCTCGAGGTTAATTTCCAACATGTGCATGTGGTGTCTTTCTTATCGCATCCAGCATCGGCCAATGTATTGCGTCATTATTTAGAAAATTACCATGTACAACATACCGAAGCTGTTTCGCTGTTAGACTTATTCAGCCGTCTGAATAATTTAGACAGCCATGAACATATTTGGGTTATTGTGGATCATGGTGGCGACACCTACGCGTTACTCAAAGAAATTCGCAGTCGCTACCAAGGCAACCTTGCCGTGTATGGCTATCAAATGTCGGTTGACCCGAACATGCTGGGCGAATTTAGAGCAACGGCGTTGTATCAACCGCTAAGCAGACAAGCGCTGATACAATTACTGAACAACCAAGTTCATTTTGAAGATGAAGAACCGCAGTCTTTTGATGGACAAGGCTTACATATCCTTGCTGTCGATGACCACTTACCCAACCTGATTGTTCTTGAAGCCTTATTGGGTGAATTAAACGTCAAAACCACCAAGGCCTTGAGTGGTCAGGATGCCATCACCCTCATTCAACAACAATTAGACCAAAAGCAAAAACCATTTGATTTAATTTTCATGGATATTCAAATGCCAGTCATGTCGGGAGTAGATACCACACGCGCCATTCGCTCGCTTGAATCGACCTTTGAAGATGTTCGCTTCCCAATTATTGCCCTCACCGCGCATGCATTGGCCGATGAAAAACAAAAATTACTGGCGGTTGGAATGGATGACTACGTGTCTAAACCTATCCAAATTGAACAACTCATCCAAATTTTAATTGAATGGACAGATCAGCAATTTGAAACAACACCGCATTTAGGTTTAACGCTCGGCAAAACCAATCATGAAATTGACACCGAAATTTTAGACTGGCAACTGAGTCTAAAATTGGCCGCCAACAAAGAAGATTTGGCTTTAGACCTGCTGCAAATGCTGATCGACAGTTTTAAAACTGAACTCGATGAAATTCAACAACTGATTGAACTAGAAGATTTCCCTCAACTTGAGCATGTGTTACATCGTCTTTATGGCGCTACCCGTTATGTGGGCACACCGAAACTGCAACAAGTGACGGGAGATTTTGAACAATTTGTTTCATTGTTGCGTAAAGAACAACGCCGTGCTGACGATGCCTTTATTCAAAACGTATTAAAACGCTTTGATGAACTCATCTTAGTTATCAGCCGCACCAAAGATGCCGCGCAATCGCATCTAAAGCAATAAAATAAATTTGGCAGCACGGTCATTTTTGAAACTGACTGTGCTGTCCATTCGCTGCAAATAAAAACCTGTTAATCTCTCGTTAGACCATTGTTCAAGGATATGACATGAGCCTCTTACGCATAGAAAATAACAACCATATTGTGACGATTTATTTAAGTCGACCCGAAAAGCGCAATGCGATGAACTTTGCTTTATTACAAGAACTGTACAATGCCGCCAAAACGCTCAAAAAAGATCGGCAACTGCGCGCAGTCATTTTAACTGGCGATGCACAGATCTTTAGTGCAGGTATTGACCTTGCCGATTTAAATGCCCCAGCAAAACGTGCCTTTGCGCTTTGGGAACTGATTAAACCCAGCCAAAGTTTATTCCAAAAAGCCTGCTTAATCTGGCAAGACTTACCGGTACCTGTAATTTGCGCAATTGAAGGTTATTGCTTTGGTGCAGGCTTACAATTGGCACTGGCTGCCGATTTTCGCATTTGCCACCCCACCACTCAACTTTCAATTATGGAAAGTCGCTGGGGATTGGTGCCAGACATGGGCATTAGTCAAAGCCTACGCGGCTTAGTGCCCATCGACACCATTAAAGAATTAACCTACACCGCACGTATTTTTAATGGCGAATATGCTAAATCGATTGGGCTTGTGAGTCATTTATCGGAACATCCTTTAGCCCAAGCCCAAGCCTTAGCCGATGAAATTGCCCTGCGCTCGCCCGATGCCATCTCGGCGTCGAAACAGGTTTTACAATCCATGTTGCATTTATCAACCTGTAAAACACTTTACTTAGAAAAACTCTGGCAACTCAAACTCATTCTTGGTAAAAATAGTCGTATTGCAAGAATAAAAGATAAGAACCCAACTGAACATTTTCAACCACGTCAGTTTTAAGGTGAATTATGCAAGCTCAGCAAAAAATTGCATTTTTAGGGATGGGGCTTATGGGCAGTCGTATGGCTACACGTTTGCTTCATGCAGGTTTCGAAGTTGCGGTTTGGAACCGTACCCCAACCGCATGTGACGCGCTGAAAAGCCAAGGGGCAACTCGTCTAAACCTAAATGAAATTGCAGATTATCCTATTGTTTTGCTCTGCCTTGCCGATGACACTGCAGTACATGCCGTCTTTGAACAGATTGAACCCTTTTTAACGGCATCACAAATTTTAGTCGACTTTTCGAGCATTACGGTTGAATCGACCCAACACCTTGCCCAGCAAGCCAAAGGTAAACATGCCACATGGATTGATTCCCCTGTTTCAGGCGGGACGATAGGCGCCGAACAAGGCAGTTTAGTGGTTTTTGCCGGTGGCGATGAAGCCAGCATTAACGTACTACGCCCGATCTATGCAACACTTTCGCAGCGCGTCACCTATATGGGCGCATCGGGTACTGGGCAAGCCACCAAATTATGTAACCAATTGATTGTGGCCGCCACCAGCACGTTAATTGCAGAAGCCATCGCACTTGCAACCAAAGCCAATGTAGACACCCATCGCCTTGCAGATGCACTGCGCGATGGTTTTGCCGACTCAAAACCGTTTCAAATTTTAGCACCACGTATGGCAACGCAATGTTTTGAACCGGTACAGTGGAAGGTGCAAACATTAAATAAAGACCTGAGCAATGCCATCCAACTGGCACAACATTTACAACTTCAACTTCCTGTGGCCGAAGGTGCATTAAAACAATTGTCTGATCATCAACAACAAGGTTATGCCACACAAGATCTCTCAACGTTGATTCAACACATCAAAGCCTAATTTGCTGTTATAACGGAGAATAAAGATGATTCAACTTGCTGTTAATCTCTCAATGATTTTTACCGAAGTGCCTTTAATTGAGCGCTTTGCCTTGGCCAAAAAGCATGGGTTTGATCATGTTGAAATCCAATTTCCATACGAACTGAGCATCGAACAAATTCGCGAGCAGCTTGAACGCTACAGCCTGAATTTATGCCTCATTAATCTGCCGGCCGGCGACTTAATGCAAGGCGGGAATGGGCTTGCAGGTATTCCCGGCAAAGAATCTGAGTTTTATCAAGCACTGCAACTTGGCTTACGTTATGCCTTGGCGCTGCACGTGCCCAATATTAACATTTTAGCCGGTAAACAACCTTACGATGCAGATTTACTCTCTTGCTTAAACACACTTTCTGACAATTTAAAATTAGCCACACATTTACTCAGTGAATATCGGATTCAGCCTCTTATCGAGATGATAAACGGCACCGATATGCCGCGCTTTTTAATCCAAAATATTGCTCAAGCGCAGGATATTTTGGATGCAGTTCAACATCCGGCATTAAAATTACAATACGATTGCTATCATATGGCAATGATGGGCGAAGATTTAATCAGCACCTTACACGAAAATATTCATCAAATTGGACATATTCAATTTGCAGATTGCCCAAATCGACACGAGCCCAACACTGGAGATCTTCATTTTAATCGTATCTTTGAATGGATTAAGCAGTCAACCTACAGCGGTTTTACGGCTGCTGAATATAAACCGAGCCTAAACTCGGAACAAAGTTTCGCGTGGAAACAGCAGTTTTTCGACCATATTGAATAATTCTTATGCAGGCAATTGAATTTTTAGCGCAAAACGACTATATTAGATGATGAGTAATAGTCTGGAAAATTAACTTTATATGAATTTAGAACCATCGCCCAGCGCTTCTAATTCGCACGAACTCGCTATGAACACAACAGATAAGCACAATGTACAAGCTTGCTTAAATGTTATTCATGAAGCACTTACAGATGTAAAAGCAAAAGATATTCTTGAAATTGATGTGAGCAATGTCAGCAATGTTGCTGATGCAATTATCATTGCAAGCGGAACATCAACTCGTCATGTTAAAGCCTTGGCTGATAACGTTGCTGATGAAGCACGTAAAGCTGGTTTTCGTCCAATTGGCGTTGAAGGTGAACGTGATGCCGAGTGGATTTTAATCGATTTAGGTTATGTTGTGGTACATGTGATGTTACCTACTGCGCGTAAGTTTTATGATTTAGAAAGCTTATGGCGTGCGGCTCCTGAAGCCACGGCTTAAATGATAAAAGCAGATAAAAAGAAGCGACCCACATGGTCGCTTTTTTATTGCAATATTAAAATGCTAAAAATTACCAGCGACTGTCATTTTCACAAGCATCTCCGTCACCATCTCCATCCATTTTTGTTCCTGGACAATTCCGTACAAACCAGTCTGCTTCAGCTTTTGAGTTCATTTGCGAACAATGTATTCGTCCATCACATTTAAAATTTGAGCTTACAGGTGTGATAGCAACTGAATTTTCCCTTTTTAAATTCAATGATGTTACGGGTTGCTCAGATAAATTTTTACGATGTAAATATTGCTGTACTTGTCCACCAATAAAATAAGCTGAACAAAGAATCATAATGACAGCAAACATCCATGAAAATAAAGGAAATGAAGCTTTTGATTGTCTGTTATTTGCCTTTTTTTTCCATGCCGGTGTCGAAATAACTTCATGCTGCAATATGCTTTTATCACTTGAATGATCTAAACGAATAATTTGTATTGCTCGCGTTTTATTCTGTTCTTGCTGAATTTGAAAACTTAATTTTTCACCAATTTGTGGTAACTGCCCTGTTGGAAAATCTTTGATGTGAAAAAACAAATCTTTTCCATCGTCCAAGGCAATAAAGCCGAACCCACGTTCTTGATTATACGTTTTAATTTTCCCATACTGACGCAATTGACACCCCTTATTCATCAAAAATATGTTTTAAGTTGATTTTTATTTAAAATAAAACTCTCGCAAGCTCAAATCATTTAACTTATTTTCAACAGCTTAGCTATATTATTATATTCATCAGTGTATTGATCATATAAATTAAAAGAATTTCCAACCGCCTTTAATAAAATCCAATTTTCTTGTTTTAATTGTGGCGTCCAAATTGGCGCATAATATTGGTTTTTAGCAAACGTTAAAACGTGCAGTACTTTTGCTTTATACAATTGCTGCTCATGTTCTGTATTGCAATATTTCCAAATTTTCACAAGCCAATCGATACGATCCCAAAAAACGAGATCATCATAAATCTCTAATCTTTGCTCAAAACAAATTTTCGTCGTACTTAATGCATAAAGATCATCAATATCTGACATTTCAGCACCTATTTTTACCAATCTTTTAATCACATGAAATGGCAATTTTAACTTTTTGCTACAAAGTAAGTTGACTGCTTCAGCAATAGATAAATAGCGCAGATTAATCGCTTTATTGATGATCGCCATCATCGTAGTCGGATTTTTCAGATTATAAAAATGTAAGCAAAAGTCTTGCTTATTCCAATTTAGCAATAGCATTTGTAATACAGACACTTTAATTTTTTCATCATTTGCACGTGGTTTTAAAGCATTAAAGTAATGATTAAAATTAAAATTTCTTCGTCTTAATACAAAAATTGCAAAATCAATTAAAGAGACATAGGGACTGTTAAATGCCAACATAACAAGATCATCGCTCAGCTGATTCATCTCAAACAAATGCTTAATAATCGTTCTTTTAACATCGATATATGCGGTCGCTATAAAACTTTGTTCTTGAACACCAACCGCTTGTTTTAAAATATGATTTATCCAATATTGCCGAATTTTCTGATCGACGGCGTATTCAGACATCAATAGTAAATCAGCCTCATCCATCAGCTTGTTCTGTTCAACAAAGCTAAATAAAGCACGACTTAATTTGCCCTGCTTCGTCGATACAATCAATTGCACACTTTCTAAATTTTGTGCAATTTGAGCCAACAATAGTGTTTCAATATCTTGCACCATGCGGATGCGTTTTGTAGCTGCCACAATATCCACAAAATAATGTATACATAATTCAGAAAACTTGGGTTGGTTTGCCCATGTGGCGAGATGTGTTGCAGCTAACTGCTGATTAATGGCAACATAATCACTGAGTTTTCGTAATAAATGTGGAAATAATTCAGGTTCAAAACAACCTTCTAGTTGATGTAGTGCAGCCTCTCGTTCATGGCCATTCCAATAATACAGTTGATGAATTATATCTTTTAAAACTTTTGCATCCATTATTCATAAATCATTGTTATCTATATAAATAGATTAACGACAAATATTTTGATTGGCAAATGAACTTGTTGCTGAATTTCTATATAACCATGCAAATGCAATATCCTGTCTAAACATTGCTGCTCATTCAGCTCTATCGCAGCAAAAAACCACCTGAAGGTGGTTTTTCATATCATATTTGATTAGTGACCATTTCCATTGATGGCTTTGATCATATCTTCCACCACTTTTTTGGCATCACCAAAAATCATCATGGTTTTATCGTTATAGAACAAGTCATTGTCTAAGCCAGCATAACCTGTTGCCATTGAGCGTTTGATCACCATAATCGTCCGTGCTTTATGTGCTTCCAAAATTGGCATCCCGTAAATTGGAGAGCTTGGATCATCTTTTGCCGCAGGGTTGACCACGTCATTGGCACCAATCACCAGCACCACATCGGTCGCAGGAAAGTCTGAGTTAATCTCATCCATTTCCAAAATATCTTCATAAGGCACATCTGCTTCAGCAAGCAAAACGTTCATATGACCTGGCATACGACCTGCAACTGGGTGAATCGCAAAACGTACAGTAACACCCTGTTCTTTTAATAGATTCGCTAATTCTTTAACCGCATTTTGTGCACGACCTTGCGCCATACCATAACCGGGTACAATCACCACACTGTCTGCATTTGACATCAAGAAGCCTGCGTCATCTGCTGAACCTGAACGATGGTTACGTTGCACTTGTTCGCCTTTGGCTGCACCTGCAACCGCAGAACCGCCCATGGCACCACCAAACAAAACATTGATGATGTTACGGTTCATGGCTTTACACATAATGTAAGACAGAATTGCGCCCGATGAACCCACCAAAGAACCAGCAACAATCAACATGTTGTTTTCTAAGGTAAAACCAATTCCCGCTGCCGCCCAACCCGAAAATGAGTTTAAGAGTGATACCACTACTGGCATATCACCACCACCGACAGGTGCAATCCATACCCATCCAAACACAAGTGCAAGTGCAGTCATTGCCCAGAAAGCGGTCATATTGCCTGTGGTGAAGAAATAGAAACCACACGCTAACATTGCAATAAAGATGATAGCCTGAACTGGTTTCACCCAAGCCCCTGAAATGGTTTTTGCCCATTTCTTCGCAGCCAATTTACCATAGGCAAATACAGAAGCGGTAAAGGTAATGGCACCCACAAAACAACCCACAAACAATTCAAATAAATGAACTGAGCTCATATGTGCATGCTGAACACCCGCAGCATTCAATGCCGCTTCGTTTTGTTCAAACAGAACGGTTAGTTGATTGTTGTGCAAAATTGCAGCAATCGCAATCAAAACCGCAGCCAAACCCACCAAAGAGTGCATGAGTGCAACAGTTTCAGGCATTTGCGTCATAGGGACTGTACGTGCACGCACGATCCCCACAATTGCACCTAACACCATCGCCCCAACAATCATCCACACCACAGGATGATCAGCAACAAAAAAGGTCGTTAATACCGCAATCGCCATACCGATCATGCCATAACGGTTACCCGAAATCGCAGTTTTAGGGCCAGATAAGCCACGAAGCGTCATAATAAACAGGACAGCACCTACAAGGTAGAACCACTCTGCATTCGCTCGAATAAATTCCATGTTTTCGTCCTCTTATTTTTTTTGCTTCGGCTTAAACATTTCTAGCATGCGCGCAGTCACCGCAAAACCACCAAAAATGTTAATACTCGCCAAGAACACCGCAACTGCACCTAATACACTCACGACATTAATGGTTTGAAAGTCCACACTACCTTCAACACCAATCATGGGAAGACCAACCGTTTGGATCATCGCACCCACAATAATGATTGAAGACAACGCATTGGTCACCGCCATCAGTGGCGTATGCAATGCAGGTGTTACTCCCCATACCACGTAATAACCTACGAAGATGGCAAGGACGAAAATTGTAATCGTTTCAACCATGAGTATTCTCCTTAACCACGTTTCAGCAGTACTTGACCGCCATGAGTGACCAATAGGGCTTTTTGAATTTCTTCTTCTGGATTAATTTGGAAATTCTTATCTGCATCAAATAATGTTTCAACAAAATTGAAAACATTTCGCGCATAAAGTGCTGATGCTTCTGTCGATAATGTCGATGGAATATTTGGCACACCCAAAATCTTCACCCCATTTTCAGTAAAAACTGTTTCACCTACTTTTGAGCCTTCAACGTTACCGCCTGTTTCAACCGCCATGTCTAAAATGACCGAACCCGGTTTCATTTTGGCAACCGTTGTCGCATTAATGAGGCGTGGTGCATTACGACCTGGCAATAATGCAGTAGTAATCACGATATCGGCATTTGAAACTGCCTTATCAACAATCGCAGCCTGATCTTTGATGTATTGTTCGCCCGGTGTCCAGCCATAGCCGTTTTTGGCGGCTTCATCAGCACGAGCTTGTTCTTCAGGTGACATTGGCACATCTAACCACTTACCCCCAAGTGACTCGACTTGCTCTTTGGCTGTTGGACGAAGATCTGTTGCCTCAACCACTGCACCTAAACGTTTTGCTGTTGCAATCGCTTGAAGACCCGCAACACCAACACCCATAATCACAACACGCGCAGGTTTTACAGTCCCCGCAGCCGTCATCAGCATTGGGAACATACGTTGGTATTCGTTTGCAGCCAGTAATACGGATTTGTATCCAGCCAAGTTGGCTTGTGATGAAAGTACATCCATATTCTGTGCACGCGATAAAGTCCGTGGTAACAGTTCTAATGCAAATGCAGACACGTTTTGATTCGCGAATGTATCCAAATCAGGATTACGATAAGGATCAAACATCGCCACAACGGTGGTATTGGCTGAAAGCTTTTGAATTTCATCACCTTCTGGCGCACGAACTTTCAAAATCAATTGACTACCTTGGTAGGCATCATCCGTAATAGTGGCGCCCACTTGTTCATAAGCACTGTCAATGTAAGCAGCTTTTACCCCTGCTCCACGTTCAATGACGACACTGTGGCCAGTGCCAATCAACTTTTTTACTGTCTCAGGTGTCGCAGCGACACGATTTTCACCTGCAACCGTTTCAGTTGGGATTCCGATCTGCATGAGCGTTCCTCCTCGATATATGGACAAAACAAAATATCTACACAAGGCTTCTATATTTTGTTGGTGCTTTTACTCGATTTTAGTCAAGCAAAATGCAATTGCCATACATCATTTATTTAATAAATAGTGACATCATCTAATTTATTCTTAAGATAGGACTTTAAAAATATGAAATAATGTGCTGGTTTTTTACCAATTTTCTGTATTTAAATGATTAAAATGGCGCTGTCTAAATCCCAAATTGGCTCTTTATGTGCGCTGTGTTCCGCCTTTTTATTTAGCTCAAAAGCTATTTTTATTAAGCAAGCCTATGCCTTGTCAGAACAAGTCAATGCAACGGTTTTAATGGCTTTACGCATGGGCACGGCACTGCCATTCTTCTTAATTATGGCATGGTATTTTAAGCACCAACGACAACAAGCTCTTGGCTATCGAGATATCGCCTTGCTGATTGTGGCAGGCTTATTAGGTTATTATTTTGCCAGTTGGCTCGATTTTGTCGGCCTAATGTATATTAGTGCTTCATTAGAAAGGATTATTTTATTTTTATATCCCACTTTAACGGTTTTAGCCTCTAGCGTCATTTATAAACAACGAATACGACTAAAGACGAGTGTTGCTATTTTTCTTAGTTATGGTGGAACGGTGATTGTACTGCTACAAGAGCAAAATCATGCACCATTACAAAGCAATTTTTGGTTAGGGGCAAGTTTAGTCTTTGCCAGTGCGGTTGCTTTTGCCAGTTATTTATTACTCACGCCGAAATTAATTCGCACCTTTGGCCCCTCGAATTTTACAGGGTTGGCCTTAACGGTTGCCTGTATTGGCACATTGGTTCATTATTTTTTAGCAACGCCACACGCACTTCACTTACTGGGTAACTTACCTACAGGCGTTTGGCTGTACGGCATTGGATTGGGTATTTTTGTGACGGTTTTACCGACGTTTTTACTCATGCAAAGTATTGCCCGTTTAGGTGCCGCGCAATCGGCCATGATTGCGGCCATTGGCCCTATTTTAACCATTTTATTGGCAGTGTTATTTTTGGTGGTGTTTCAAAAAGTATGCTGGCATTAGACGGATCCATTGTTGATATAAAAGAACACTAAATCAAACGCTTTGAAATGATTCTCAAGCTTTTTGGAGAAGTTACAGCTTCTCCTAAATCCTCGCCTGATGCGATGCCTCAATCGACAATTATTTCCTTCAATACCCACAGTGAAAAACTTACCAATCAATTGTTTG